>JAFXYU010000245.1 GCA_017541565.1 bacterium
AGTAGTCAGAGCATTCCCGGTTGGTAAATAAAGAAAGATATAGATGGGAAAAAAGACCGAATTTAATTCGGTCTTTTTTGTGGAGTATAATTACGATATAGGAAAGAGGATAAATGTTTATAATAGAAAAACCATACGCATCAGAACTGTTGGTGGATACAATACTTGAAAATGACTGGTATGTTCTGGATAATAAATCGCTGAGAGATGCCGGAATTGAAGAAGGCGCATTTGAAATTATGCCGTCAGAGGTCGCTAAGGATTATTATTTAAAACAGGAATACCCAATGATATATTCTAATTCCGAAAATGCGATAAGTTGGGTTACGGAGAATTTGCCTCAGTCGAATTTGGCTTCATATATAAATTTTTTCAAAGATAAGATAGTATTTCGTGAACTTTTACAGAAGATATATCCGGATTTTTATTTTAAAGCAATAGATTTAGATGATATGAAAAAACTCAAGCCTGAGGATATAAAATACCCTGCGGTAATTAAACCGGCATTCGGCTTTTTGAGTTTTGGTGTGCATACGGTGAGTGATCAGAGTGAATGGGCAAATGTCATAGTTTCAATAGAAAAAGAAATGAAACGAGCCGAGGCTATGTATCCCGAAGATGTTATAAATTCATCAAAATATATCATTGAAGAGTATATACCGGGCGATGAATATGCGATAGATGCTTATTATGACAGAAATGGCAATCCTGTAATATTAAATATTTTTCAACATCCGTTAATGAATGAATCGGATGTAAGGGATAGGATATATTTAACATCTGCGGAAATAATGATTCGATATATGGCAAAATTCGATTTGCTTTTGAAACAGATTGGAGAAATAAAGGACGTAAGGAACTTTCCGTTTCATGCAGAAGTACGGGTTACGGATGACGGAAAAATTATTCCGATAGAAATTAATCCAATGCGTTTTGCAGGTTGGTGTACAACAGATATTGCAAAATATGCTTGGGGAATTAATGTGTATGAATATTTTTACAGGCAAATAAATCCGAATTGGAATGAGATTTTATCTGATGTTGATAGTAAAATATACTATTTTTCAATGGCAGAAGTCCCTTCTGACGTAAGCAGAGATGAGATTCAAGGCTTTGATTATGATAAGTATCTTGCAAACTATTCAAATGTTGTCGAATTAAGAAGAATACATTTTAAACAGAATCCGTTGTTTGCCGTAATATTTGGGTATACAAACGACAAATCGGAAATAGACAGAATTTTGCAATTAAATACAAGGGATTTTATACTATAATATTGCCGATGGTGATTTCATTTTTGAGATAGTTTGAAATAAAAGGTCTGTCGTATGGTTTTTCATGCATAACTTTGAATATAATTATTTTATTATCACCGCATAAGACACCTATTTTGTTATTTTTTGTATCACAACTTGTAATAATTCTTGAATCTTTAAAGTCAGTGTCATTGTCAGTGATTTCTATTCCTTCATGGCAAGCATATAGACAAGTCGTATTATGGTAAAAATATGCATGCCCCCACGGGTGAATAGCGCGAATAAGTGCCGCATTTTCATCGGCGCTGTTTCTAAAATCCAGTTCCAAGTCAGAAGGGTGGGAATAGTAGGATGCCCTATCTTCTCTTTGAGAGAGAGGAATAATTATGTCTTCGCTTAAATCCTTTAGAAGTTCGCAAACAACTCCCCTTGCGGTTAGTACAGTTCTTTGTTTGAGAGATTCTCCGGTATCAGAGGGAAATATTTTGATTTCTTCTTGTGCAAGGATTGCTCCGGTATCGTATTCATCTGTTACGAGGTGGAATGTTATACCGCCGAATGCTTCTTGGTTTCTTATAGTCCAAAAATAAGGGTTTGGACCTCGGTATTTTGGCAACAGAGACGGGTGTGCGTTTATTGTTGCAATTTTAGGTAAATCATAAATTTCTTTTGAAATTCTTTCCCCCCAAGAACCTACAAGAATTATATCCGGATTTAGTTTTAGAAGTTCTTTTTTAAATTTTTCAGTGTTTACTCCTGCTGCATCAATTTCATGGGGGTTATAACTTTTTATATAGTTATAATCCAAAGATGGATTAAAAATGTCTTTAAGTTTTCTTATTAGCGGATTGTATTTAATTCTTTCGTTTCTGAAAACACCCGCAATTTCGCAATTTGCATCAAGTGTGCCCGCGATCAGGTTGGTAAACATTCCGCCGTAACCTATGATAACAACTTTAAGCATTCTTCTTTGTCCTTTTGTAATTGTATTTTTAGATCTTCCAGTCTTGAAAATTTTTTTTCATCCCGTATTTTTTCCAATATGTTAACTGTAAGTTTTTTACCGTACAAGTCACCTTGAAAATTAATCAAATGAACTTCAACAATCGGCTTATTTTTTCCTGTAACGGTTGGTTTGACTCCATAATTCATAATTCCCAAATGTTTGTCTGTTTTTATAATATATGCACCAAACGGTATTTTTACTATTTCTTTGGGATAATCAAAATTTGCAGTCGGAAAACCTATTTGTCGTCCGAGTTTATTCCCCTGTATTATAGTTCCTTCCAGTATAAAATTACTTCCCAACAATTTATTTGCTTTTTTGATGTCACCGCTTTTTAAACAATTTTTAATGAGAGTTGAACTAACGATTTCATTATCAATTGTTACCGGAGGAGTACAAATATATGTAAAATTACCATCATATTTTTTTAAAAAGTCCGGAGTTCCTGTTTTATTAAAACCAAAAGTATAATTAAAGCCGGTAGAAACAGATTCGGGATTATATTTTTTTATAATTGAATTTAAGTATTCTTCCGCACTAATACGATGAACTTTATCAAAATCATCCGCAACAACCTCGTCAACTCCATGTAGTTTTAATTTTTTAATGGAGTTTTCCCTTGAGAAAATATATTCTGCAGGTTTACCAAAAAATTTTGCCGGAGAATCATTCAGTGTTAATAAAACAACTTTATTACCGATTTTAAAATTGACTGCGGATTCAATTACTGCTTGATGTCCGATATGTACTCCGTCAAAAAACCCTAATACTAAACTCGTTCTCATAACTATGCAATTACGTTGAGTTTCTGTCCCAAAATTCTGTTATGGCAAAAATTTTGCCATTCATTGATATTTTCGTACACTTTTGAAAGTTTTTCGTGCTGCTGTGATTTTCTTGTTGTAAAGGGTGATAAAGAATTAAATGAAGTATCTCCAATTTGGTCAATCTGCTTGTTATAACTAAACGGTAATGAGTTGTAAAGCCCTTCTGACATTGAAATTGCAGAAACTATCATGGTCACCCCTTTCTGTCCTGATTTTAACATAACAAATATTTTTGCGCAATAGGAATTAATCAAATTTCAAATAAACTTTTGAGGAATTGATTTTGTTGTATCATAAAACTATGAACTGTTTTTTTAGAGAACAACATGAAGCGCTCTATAGAGCAGCCAAGCCATATCAGTATGTGGGAGGGGAATTTCTGTCCTATAATAAAGATTTTAAGGATGCTTCCCTAAGATTTGCATTTGTTTTTCCGGATAAGTATGAAATCGGAATAAGCAACTTGGGGGTTAGGATAATATATGACAGAGTAAATCAGATTGAGCGTTTTCTTGCAGACAGAGCGTATGCTCCGGAACCGGATTTTAAGCCGGAGTTTTTATATGGTGTGGAAACTAAACATCCGTTAAAAGATTTTGACGGTATAGGTTTTTCCCTTCAGTATGAACTTTCTTATCCTACGGTTTTAAAAATGCTTGAGATGTCAGGCGTTGGTGTGAAAAATTCGGAAAGAAAAGAAGACGAACCTATTGTTTTTGCCGGCGGTCCCTGTGCTTTTAACCCGCTGCCGATGAAAGATTTTATTGATGTTTTTTGTATCGGAGACGGTGAAGACATGATGGTAGAGGTTTGCGAAGTTCTTGAAAAAACTAAAGGAAAATCAAGAAAAGAGAAAATTAATGAATTATGCAAAATTGAAGGATGCTGGAGTTGGGGTGTAAATAACCTTGTAAATAAAAGAATCTCGCCTTTAACTTATGAGAATGCTTCTACTTCCTATCCTATTCCGTTTTCAGGTTCGGTGCACGATAGAGCCATTGTTGAAATCAGGCGCGGATGCGGACGAATGTGTCGTTTTTGTCAACCGGGGCATGTAACACTTCCGATAAGGGAACGAGAAGCGGAAGATATAATTAAAATCACAAAAGAACTTATTAATAATACCGGATACGAAGAATATTCCCTGCTCTCTTTGTCTTCAAATGATTATTCAAATATTGCGGAAGTTATTAAAGAACTTTCCGTGGATTTTAATAAACGTAAGATTAATGTTTCCCTTCCCAGTCAGAGGATAGACGGGTTCAGTCTGGAACTTGCCAATTTAATGCAGTCAGTGCGGAAAGCCGGCATGACACTTGCTCCCGAAGCAGGTAGTCAACGACTGCGAAACGTTATCAAAAAGAATATTTCCGAAGAACAGATTGTGAATGCGGCGCTTACTCTTTATGAAAACGGTTGGAGTAAATTAAAATTCTATTTTATTGCAGGACTTCCGACTGAAACTTTAAAAGATATGGATGAAATGGCAGAACTTTTGTCCAAAATAAAATATTTGGCAAAACAAATAAAACGGGAAAAAGGACTCAATTATGGATTTGAAATCACTTGTACGCTTTCAATTTTTGTACCAAAACCATTTACTCCGTTTCAATGGTGCGGTCAAACGGATATGACCGAAGTCAGAGAACATATAAACTATTTAAAAGAAAAGACGAAACATATAAAAGGACTTAAAATTAATTATCACGAAAGTTCTGTTTCTCAAATTGAAGCAGTTTTAACTCGCGGGGATGAAAGCCTATGTAATTATATTTATTCCCTGTATAAAAAAGGCTGCTACCTTGATGCTTGGGGTGAGTTTTTTAATAAAGATATCTGGTGGAAAGCGGCGGAAGAATTGGGTTTTTCTCTTGAAGAAAAAGCAAAAAAAGAATATGCACCGGAAGAAAGATTGCCGTGGGATTTTATAAATACCGGACTTTCAAGCGAGTGGTTAAAAAATGAATACATTGAATCCTTTAATCAACCCTGTGAATATAATCTTCAACCGACATGCGAACATAAATGTGTCAATTGCGGCGTTTGTTCTTCTCTAAAAACAAAAAAAGTTTTGGCAAAACCCTATAAAGCGGCACAAGAGGCTCAAAAAGTCGTTAATGTAAAGCCGCAAGACCCGACAAAAGCCAATCGTGACCCGAGTATTCCGATATACAAGTACAGACTGAAAATTACTAAAAAAGGACTTCTAAGATATTTTTCACATCTTGATTGGCAGAACACTTTCCATAAATGTCTACAAAGGACAGGGTTGAATGTTGTATATTCGCTTGGATTTAACCCTGCAATGAAAGTTTCTATGGGAATTGCACTTCCTCTGTTTGCGGAGAGCGAGGGCGAACTTGTTGATATTGAATTGTATGATAATATTCAGGAGCAGAATTTGGCGGATATAATTAATCCTAAGCTTCCTGAAGGTGCAAAAGTTATTGATGTAAAACAGATTGAGCGTTCGGCTCCGGCTGTTGATATCTCTGCGCATTGGGCTGAGTATAAGATTAAACCGTACATTAAAGAGCAAATATATAACGGGCAAAGAGTTTCCGATACATTTTCCCACCCGCTTTACAATTATGAAAAATTTAGGTATGATGTAGAAAGAGTTTTATCTTCGGAAAGTGTTTTCATCACGAAGAAAAACAAAAAAGGTATTGAAAAAACAACAGATTTTAAGAAATCTATAGGGACATATAGATTTGAAGATGACAGTCTGTTTATACACCTCAAAACCGGTCAAGGATCAGAAATTCCTGCACTTCGTGCGGATGATCTTATGAAACTTGTGGACGAAAATCAGATTTTCGAAATTACGAGAATGAAATTCCTTGACGAAAAACTAAGAGAAATGTAGATATTAAGAGGAATTAAAAAATGAAAGAAACAAGCGCAAACAAAATCGTTATAGCGGAGCGTGACAATATCGCTGCGGTTATTGAAGACGGGAAAGTCGCGGAATTTTATGTTCATAGAGGCGAAATTATTCTTGGAGATGTTTATCTCGCACAGGTTGAAAACATTTTACCATCAATAGAAGCGGCATTTGTAAACGTAGGCTCTGATAAAATGGGTTTTTTACATGCACAGGATATTACGGGAAAAGGTGCTTTGCAGGATAAGGTTAAGCCGAAACAAAAATTGGTTGTGCAGGTTGTCAAAGAACCTGTTGGTCACAAAGGTCCAAGAGTTACAACGGAAATTTCACTCCCCGGCAGATTTTTGGTACTTATGCCGAATGAGGCGGGAATTAATGTAAGTAAAAAAATAACTTCCGCTAAAGAAAGAGCAAGACTTAAATCATTGGTTAACCTTCTAAAGCCGGTAGGAGTAGGTGTTATTGTCAGAACCGAGGCTGAAGGGCAGACGGAAGCGGATATCCAAGAAGATTTGGAAATTCTTCTTGAAAAATGGAATAATATCATTACATCAGCGGAAAGTCTTACTCCGCCAAGTCTTTTGTACAGAGATCAAGACCTTCTTTACAGAGTAATCAGAGAAGCATGTAATGAAGAAACTCAGGAAATTATTGTTGATACTGCATTTGCTTTGAACAGAGTCCAGAATATACTTCAAAACTGGCACATGAACAAAAATATAAATGTTAATCTTTATAAAGGTTCAGAACCGCTTTTGGTTGCCATGGATATTCATAAAGAAATTAAAGCCGCTCTCCAGATGAAGGTAAATCTTCCGTCCGGCGGATACTTGTTTATTCAAACAACTGAGGCTTTGACGGTTATTGATGTAAACAGCGGAAAATTTACAAATTCGGCGACTCAGGATGAAACAATTTTGAAAACCAATATTGAGGCAGTTCATGAAATAGCGCGACAATTAAGATTAAGAAATATTGGCGGTATGATTATAATCGATTTTATTGATATGACAAGTCGTATTGATAAATTAACAATGATGGAAGAACTTGAATTGGCTGTTGAAGCGGATAAAGCAAAACCTCAAGTCGGACAACTTTCTGATTTGGGACTTGTTGAAATGACGCGTCACAGACAAGGTCAGGCTTTAAGCGAAATATTTGCAAAACGTTGCCCGCATTGTCAAGGTAACGGATATATTATGGAAGATTTGAAATTTGCATCTGCTACATCAGAAGGTGAGTACAGGGCAAAGGCGGCAAAAATTAAACTTCCTATGAATGACAGAAAGAAATTCTCTAATAAATTTAATAAAAATCAAAAACAGAATAATGAAGTTGAAGAAATCAAAGAACAACAAGTGCCGGAAATTGAACAGGTTGAAAATCCTGCCGTAACGGCACAAGAAACCGTTAAAGAAATCCAGGAAGAGAAAGCGGCTAAAAATTCCAAAGGTCGTTCAAGAGGCGGAAGAAAGAAAATTCAAGAATCGGATGTTAAATCTGAAAATATTGCAAACACTGTTTTGACAGAAAATGCTAAAATTTCTCCGATAGTACCGGATGATGCCGGTAAAAAAGACGGAGCGGAAGAAGTTCCCGCAATTGCGGAAGATGCACAATCGAATGAAGAACCGAAAGCAGCAAAACGTTCACGCAGACCTAACAGAAATTCAAGTAAAAGACCAAGAAAGACGGCAAAAAATAATGATGAAAAATAGAATATGTATGATATTTATGGCAATATCTTTCCTATTTGTCCCGATTACTTTAGCAGAAGGAACGGATGAAACGGTAAATATTGGCGCGGATTCTGTTGCGCAGGAAACTGTAACTTCAGATGATGTTTCCTCTTCCGTTGTTGATGATAGCGTGCAGGAACAAACTGATAATGATGTTTTACAATCACAGGAAGAAGATTTGGTTCAAACTCCTTACAAGCAGCCGGTGGGTAAGAAGAAAATTTTGTTTAAATTTGTACTTGCTATGTTAGGAGTTGCGTTATCTTCTTTTATAATATACTTTGGACTTACGTTATACAACAAACTGAGAGACGGACTTGTTCCTCCTGATAAGCCGATGGTATCGCATGATCAGGATAGATCCTTAACCACTCCTGAAAATTTATCTGAAGCGGTCAAAACTTTTATTGATAAAACGGAATGGTCTGATTAATTTTTCACCTTATTTACGATTAGGTGTAACACAACTGCATATCTGCCTTTACAATGTATCTCAAATATGATAAGATTATCTTACGGTACGTTATTTAGAAAGTTATATGTTTATGAGGGCTGATTTGATGAAAAAAACGCGGGTTTACTTTGGCGGAGGTGCTGGTAACACAGGACGTAATCGCTGTTGTTTCTGCACTTACGATTCCCGCATTAATTCAAACGTAGGTAATGTAAAAATCGCCCCCGGATAAAAGAAGTCTGTTTCCGCATTTGAGACGGCATCGGAGATGATAACGATACGAAGATAATATATTAAATAGGAATATAAAGGAGAATATTTTATGAGAAAACATGGTTTTACTTTAGCAGAGGTGTTGGTAACACTTGGTATAATAGGTGTTGTTGCGGCACTTACGACTCCGGCATTGATTCAAAACGTAGGTAATGCAAAAGTCGGACCGAAATTGCAAAAGGCTGTTGCAACATTTGAAACGGCATCAGAAATGATGTTGACTGAACAAAATTCTAATTCTTTGATGGCTGTCGCATCTACATCTGCCAATTTGGGAAAAGAACTGGGTAATTACATGAAGATTGTTAATAACAATTCCGCTACAGTTGCGAATAAGAAATATGACGGTACAGGTGAGGTTATTGATCAAAATCACTGGCAAGCGACTCGTTTTGATTCGGATGACGGATTGATATACTATATTCATGTGGGATCAAAAGTATCACCGCATAGTGATTATGCCGATATACCAAATAACCAGTTGATAGGTGATATCTGGATAGATATTAACGGACCGGACGGACCAAACAGAACCGGAAAAGACCTGTTTAAGTTTGCTCTTTATAATGACGGAACACTTAGACCGTGGGGCGGAAAGGGCTTTTTAAGACACAAGACTGCGAGTGAATTGCACTCAAGTATGTGGTCATCGACTGGTGGAAGTGCTTGTAACAAGAATCATGTGTCTAATGGTCAGACTTGTGCCGGTTCAATATTTGACAATGGAATGAAGATTATTTATCAATAATTTTTGAAGTCATGATAAACAAAAAAAGAAA
>JAFXYU010000246.1 GCA_017541565.1 bacterium
AAGTTATCAAAAAGTAACTTTGCCGATTACGGCTCTAGGTAAAGCGTGGTGTGATGATGCGACGGATGGTTTTATAAAACTCATTTCTAAAGACGGAAAAGTTTGCGGTGCGCATATTGTTTCGAAAGAAGCATCGAGTTTGATTCATACGGTTTTGGTTGCTGTTCAAAACGGTGTTGGTGTTGAACAATTGAAAGCATCATGTTTTGCGCATCCGACATACTCGGAAGGGTTGTTTGATGCAATAATGCGGTTATAAATTGATTACCCTTCTTCTCTCAAAAGCAAAATGGCGGAGTTTAATTCTTCTTTGAGATATTCAAGCTGCTGGCTGATGTTTTCGGGGTTGTATATTGAACCGCTTTCCGTGTAAGCAAGGTATCTTTGGTATGTAACCGCCTCTCTTCTGAGTGTGGAAATTGATTTTGTGTAACGATTTACTTCTGCAAGTTTTTTGAATGATTCGTAGTAACTTTCGGGCTGTCCTTCATATTTTTGCATAATGTGGTCAATATTCATTGTTAGCATATTTGCTTTTGATACAAAAAGTTGCAGCGATTCTTCATCTTCTATGCTGTCCATAAGTTTTTCAAGCATGGGAATAATTTCGTTTGCATCTTTTACATATTCGGAAGTTTTATCCTGTTTTTGTATGATGTCAACGAAAGCAGGGTTGTCTCTAGGAATCGGTTTCAAGTCTTTAGGATCGTTGAACCCGTCTTTGACTTCAAAAATCGGGGAGGCAGTTTTTACTTTTTTACCTCCGTTTTGTCCTTTTCCAATGTCGGGAAGCGTTCCTGCGTATCCTTTACCTTGCAATTCTGCCTCAAGCGCCTTGTTTTTTTTATTCCAAAAAGCCGCTTGAGATGGGAGTGCAAAACTCAAAACTATTAGACAGACTAAAAACTTTTTCATAATAATATTATAATTGTTTTTCTTAATAAGTCTATAACTCTCTTCGTCCTTCTATTGCTCTTGCCAGAGTGACTTCATCCGCATATTCAAGGTCGGCGCCTACCGGCAGACCGAAAGCAATGCGGGAAATCTTTATACCGAACGGTTTAATCAGTTTTGTCAAATACAGGCTCGTTGCTTCTCCTTCTACAGAAGGCGACAGTGCGAGAATAACCTCTTGAACCGTCTCATCAGTTAATCTTGAGAGCAGTTCCTTAATTCTTATATCTTCTGCTCCGATTCCGTCAATTGGGGAAATAAGCCCTTGCAGAACATGATATAATCCCCTGTATTCGTTGGTTTTTTCAATTGCAATAAGGTCTTTTGTCTCGGCAACAACACAGATTACCGAGCGGTTGCGATTTGTGGAAGAGCATATTTCACAGGGACTCTGGGTAGAAATGTTGTAACAAATTTCGCATGTTTTGGAACTTCTTTTCGCTTCTATAATTGCATTTGCAAATTTTTCCACTTCCGACACGGGCATTTTTAAAACTTGAAAAGCCATCCGCTGTGCCGATTTTGGTCCAACGGACGGAAATTTCTGAAATTGCTCTATTAGTGCTGCAATTGATTTAGGATAAATCAATTTAATTATCCTCTCTAAAATAATCCCGGAATAGAAATACCGCCGGTTACGGCTTTCATTTTTTCTTCCATAACTTTAATTGCTTTGTCGGAAGTTTGATGAATAGCGGCTGTTATTATATCTTCAAGCATTTCAATCGAATCTTGTGAAACTGATTCGGGATTTTCCGGATTGATTGCTTCGGCAGAAAGTTTAATTGATTTGAATAAACCTTTACCGTCGCATATAACTTTTACGGAGCCGTTTCCCGCTTCACCTGAAATATCCATTTGATTGAGTTCTTCTTGAGTTTCTTTAAGTTTTTTTTGGATATTTTGAGCTTGTTTCATCATGTTCATCATATTCATCATAATGTCAATCTCCTTATATTTGTTCTTCTATTTTTGCCATTAAATCATCATCAATATCAAAGTTAGCATATACGTTTTGGACATCATCGTGTTCTTCTAATCTGCCCAAGAGTCTCATAATGTTAACTGCAGTTTTTTCATCAGTAACTTCAATTGTATTTTGCGGAATTCTTGTAAACTCTGCTGAAGTTGATTTGAAACCGTCTTTTTCGAGTCCTTCGGTTACGGGTTGAAGATTCGGAATTGAAGTATAAACTTTGTATTCGTCCTCTTCTTCTGTAATATCCTCTGCATCAAGATTTATTGCTGCTTCAAAAAGGTTATCAAAATTTACATCGTCCTTGCTAAACGTTATACACCCTTTTTTATCAAACATCCAGCCTACGCATCCTGTTTCGCCAAGGTTTCCGTTAAATTTTGTGAAATAACTTCTTATATCGCCTGCCGTGCGGTTTTTGTTGTCTGTCATTGCTTCAATTACAACTGCAACGCCGCCCGCTGCATATCCTTCGTAAGTCATTTCGTCATAGTTTTCAGAATTGCCTGAGCCTGCTCCTTTTTCTATTGCACGTTTAATGTTGTCATTCGGAAGTCCTGCCGCTTTTGCTTTTTCGATAGCAGTTCTTAAACGGAAATTGCCTGCCGGATCAGGTCCGCCCAGTTTTGATGCAACAATAATTTCTCTGGAAAACTTTTGAAACTCTGCTGCTCTCAATGAATCCGTTTTTGCTTTTTTATGTTTAATTGTTGACCATTTTGAGTGTCCGCTCATGATAAAAAATCCCCTTTATTTATTCAGTCTGCCTTTCAATGATACAAAAAACCTATTTGTTTATCAAGTGTTTAGGGTTTGGTTTAGAAATGTAAATATTAAGTGTTAATTGTACCATGTTCATGTTAATATCAGTCTTGAGGATATCCGATGAAGATTGTAGAAGTAAGAGACGGTATTATAAAATTTGAGGCTGATAACACGGTTACGCTCTCATCGTTTATAAAAGTTAACGGTGAAGAAAAAAGTTATGTTGCTCAGGTTATACAGGTTAAACCTTCGGATAACATTGCTTTTGCTAAGATTTTATTTTTGTATGACGGTGAGTTGAAAGATTATGATAGAACCTCTCCTTCTCAGGAAGCAATTATCGAGCCGTTTACTTCAGAAATGATAACCAATGCAATTCATTATACAAAGCCTGTTGTTACAGGGAAAACTACTGACAACTCAGGTAATATAGTTGTTGCTTTTTCTGCATTTAATAAAAAAACAATGATTTGTTCCGATAATAATGATTTAAAAAATCATTTATTGAAAAATTTGATTAAACAATTTAACTATCTTGAAAAAAAAGTTGTTATAATTGACACTTTGGGAAGCATAGAGGCTAAAAAATATGTGGCGGGAAGAGATTTTAAACTTCCGTTAAACAAATCATCTTTGATGTTTATGTTTGAGGAATGTCTTAATGATGCAACTGCTGACAGTAAAAAAACCATTGTTGAAATATTCAAGGATTTGGCAGAATATTCCGAGTCGGTTCCGTTCGTTCCTTTTGGGGCATTAAAAACTATCGTAGATGAAATGGTTGATAAATCACACGTCTTCAAACTGCTGGTTCTGAAAAATAAATTATCAAAGTATAATTCTTTCGGATATTTTGCAAAAACTTCAGATGAAGTTAAGAAGATTGAAACTATTTTAAAATCAGACTGTGCGGTCATTGATGTTTCAAAAATGGATACAATATTCCAAAATCGTTATATCAGTTATATTTACGAAACGTTGGCAAAAAGTGATGCTGCCGTAATTTTGGAATTATCAAATACAGTAACAAAGAAAACCCTTAAATCAGTTATTGATAGTTCAATTGCAACAACATTTGTATCGCATTCAGGATTCAAGTATGTTTCCGATATTAAAAGTATGTTTGACAATTTTATTATATTCCCGTCAGAAGGTGTAAACAGGTTGTTTAATATTTATTCAACGTTCTTGCGTTCAATGGATAAGAATACATATTTGGTAGTAGGCGGAGCAACGAGTTATATGCCGTTTATTTCCGCTTTTGCGCCGTTTGATGAAAAGGAAGAAGTAAAGATTGCCGACGATGAAATTCTTGATGAAATTAATAAGCAAGAATCAGAGTTGCAAGCATCGGTTGAAACTTATGACGAAGAAGAAGAAACTTCCGATGAAATTATAGCGGGAATTAATGAAAAGTCACGGGATACTATAAACAATATTGCCGATAATCTTGAAACTCCAAATGATATTGATATGTTTGGAGAGGATGAGGATATACCCGAGGAAGAAAATCCGCAACTTCAAGATAAAGCGGAGGGTGTTGAAGAAAATGAAGTCATAGCAGATGACTCTGTTGTTCTTACGGAAGAAGATTTAAAAGAAGAAATTGCGGATGAGGTTTCAGAAGAAGATGATGTCACAGAACAAGAAGACGAAGTTGACACTATTTCTGAGCCGGATGTAATTGCTTACGAACAGGAAGAAATTATTGATGAATCGGACGAAGTTATTTCGGTAGATGATGTTTCAGATACTTCTTCCGAGATACTTGCAGATGATGACATTTTAAACACGGAAATTGAATTAGGAGAAGATTTTGATATTGACTTAGGAGAAGAAGTTGTTGAAAATGATATTCAATTAACCGAAGAGGAGCAAATTGAAAAACAGCAAATCAATGAATCAAATGAACCGATTGAATTGGAAACTGCTTCTGATGAGATTATCGAAAGAGATGTTATACCGCTGGATGATGATTTCAACGCAGACGAAATTGTTGAACTAAACCCAGAAGACGCATCTTCTGATGACATTCTGATAGATATGTCTGATGATGAAATTTCTCCCGAAGAAATTGATGAACAGGTAAAAAAAGAAGTAGATAAAGTTTATACGACAAGAAAAGAAGACGACTTTACCGATAATGATTTAGATTTAATTGACGAACTCAACAATGAGGGTGATACTTTAATAGAAGTACAAGAGGACGACGGAATATTAAACGAACTTGCCGAGCAGGGTGAAATAATAGAGGAGTATCATTCGGAAGAATTGCAGGAAGAAAAAACGCATGATGAGGGTGATATTCTGGAAACAAGAAATTCTACAACTCCGATGGTTCCTGTTTATGATGCCGAAATACCGGAAGAAGATTTGGTGGAAAGCGACCCGATTCAGCAAGGTGATTCTGTTAATCATGTAAGATTTGGAAACGGTGTTGTAGAAAAACTCGTAAAATACGGCAGCAAAACTTTATTTATGATTAATTTTGACAATGGCGGCAGACGTTTATTAGACCCGCTTTTAACAGAAATTAAAAAAGTATAAATTTATATGTTACAAAAATTGATATGATTATAAGTTTGTGCTAGTATTTCTCTGTGTGTTATTATTTCAGGAGGTTGTATTATGAGAGTGTACGGGATTACCTCTACGAGTTTTAATGGAAAATTTTTGCCGACACCTGCTTTGGAGAAATATCAGGCAGGTTTAAATGATGCGCAAAAAGCAATATATTCTACGCAAAAAACATTAATAGAGAGTGTTAATGACGGAAAAGAATATGTTTATGATGTTTTTGGGATGAGTCCGATATGTGCAACCATTTATGAAAAAAATAAATCCGGTACTAAAGAATTGCTGATACCGATTTTTAGCGATTATGAACGATATAGTGCGGATTTGTTTGACTCCTTGTATAAGAAATATCAATTGGAAATCAAACATGGATCTAAAAGAGTTTAATTTTTGCAGAGTTATCTCTTTACAACTGATTTTGTTGTTATTATAATGATTGTACACTCACAATCCTCAAGTGAATGGGAAAGTCAAAGAAGTCATTAATCTTTGGTTAACCCAATAATTGAAAGGAAGAAATACAAATGGCAAACATTAAATCAGCAAAGAAAAGAGTTCTTATTGCAGAAGCAAACAGACAAAGAAATGTTGCATTCAAAACATCAATAAAGACTGCAATCAAGTCAGCATTGACTCTTGCGGAAGGAAAAGATAGTGATGCATTGAAAACTGCAATCTCTAAAGTATATCAACTTTGCGACAAGGCTGTTTCAAAAGGTATTTTGCACAAAAATACCGCAGCAAGAAAAAAATCAAGATTAGTTCTTGCTATTAAGAAATTGGCTGAGTAAGTTTGACGAAATTTTGAGGGCGGATGCTATAGCATCCGCCCTTTTTTAATATAAAATTATCCGACTGAGGTATGTAAAAATTACCAAAATTGTTTTATTTTACATCAGGAGGATTTTTTATGTATCGTTTTTTAGTTATTTTGTTTGCCTGTATTTTATTTGTTCCGGATGTACTTGCTGCAAGGTCTGTAATTGCTCAATCTCCTTACTATAATCGGTATGACAATCCTTATTTTTACCGAGACCGATATAATAATCATCGCGGGTATTATTTAAAAAACAGGTATACAAGGCATAATCTTTCGGAACTAAATGCTTTGGAAAAACAAGCATTAAATAGAACATATAAGAGTGAAAGCGAACTCGCAAGGCTGCAGAGATTGGAACTTCAGGAATTTGGGGCAATACAGCAAGGAGATTTTGATACCAGATATGACAGAGTTCATTCAGCCATTCTTTCAAGACCAAAAGCACATAAAAACAGTTCGGTATGGAGTAATATTGGTGATTATTTATTCGGTCAGATGACAGGATTTACGCCACCAATAGACAATTTTGGCGGATATTC
>JAFXYU010000247.1 GCA_017541565.1 bacterium
ATAACATGCAATCCGCCGAGTTCTACAACTTTTGCGTGTTCTTCTTCAGTTATTTTTCTTGCTTTTTCTAAGGCTTCATTTTTAAGGGTTTCGTAATTTTTGTCTCCTTCAACGACACCTTTTTTATCAAGTTCTTCTTTTGCAAGAAATTCGGCGTTACCGCCTAAGAGAATATCAGTACCTCGTCCAGCCATGTTTGTAGCAATTGTAACTGCACCGACACGGCCTGCCTGAGCAATAATATATGCTTCTTTTTCGTGCTGCTTTGCGTTCAATACATTATGTTTTACACCTCTTTTTTTCAAAAGTGCTGATATGTATTCCGATTTTTCAATACTTACAGTACCTACAAGAACAGGTCTTCCGATTTTGTTTTGTTCTATGATATCATTTACGACAGCATTATATTTTGCTCTTTCATTTTTATAGATTACATCAGGATAATTTATTCTGATGTCAGGCTTATTTGTAGGAATTGCCGTAACCTCAAGGTTATAGATTTTGCCAAACTCTGCTTCTTCCGTCATTGCCGTACCTGTCATACCGGATAATTTCGGGTAGAGCCTGAACAGGTTTTGGAAAGTTATGCTTGCAAGAGTTTGTGTTTCGTCCTGAATTTCCACACCTTCTTTTGCTTCTATTGCCTGATGTAATCCGTCAGACCAACGTCTTCCCGGCATTAAGCGGCCTGTGAATTCATCAACAATCATAACCTCGCCGTCTTTAACCACATAGTCGGTATCTTTTATAAATAATTCTTTTGCTTTCAGGGCATTCAATAAATCGTGTGCATACTGGTTGCTGATATCAAACAGGTCTTTGCATCCTATGATTTCCTGCGCTCTATCTATACCGTCTTCTGTAAAGATAACATTTTTATTTTTTTCGTCGACTTCATAGTCTTTATTTTTCTCTAATTGAGGTGCGACTTTTGCCATCATTGTATATGTATCGGCAGATTTTTCGACACGCCCGCCTATAATAAGAGGAGTTCTTGCTTCGTCTATCAAAATACTGTCGACTTCGTCGATGATTGCATAATTGAAAGGTCTTTGAACCAGCATTTCTTTAGATGCCGCCATGTTGTCTCTGAGGTAATCAAATCCGAATTCGTTGTTTGTTCCGTATGTGATATCACAAGCATAAGCGGCACGTTTGCGGTTAAATTCTTCAGAATCATGCTGATTTGAAAGTATAACACCAACGGTCAAACCTAAGAATTTATAAATTTTCCCCATCCACTCACTGTCACGTTTTGCAAGGTAATCATTAACGGTTACAACATGAACACCTTTACCTGTCAGAGCATTAAGGTATGCTGAAAGTGTTGCGACGAGTGTTTTACCTTCACCGGTTCTCATTTCTGCGATATGTCCGTTATGCAGAAAATATCCGCCAATAAGTTGGACATCAAAATGACGCATATTTAAAACGCGTTTTCCGGCTTCACGCACTGTTGCAAACGCTTCCGGAAGAAGTTTATCAAGCGCCTCTTTTTCAAGAATTCTGTCTGCCTTTTCGTTATCTGATTTTGGTCTTTTTGCAAGAATTTCTTTGAACTCATCTGTTTTTGCACGAAGTTCTTCGTCTGTCAATTTTTCAAACTCAGGTTCAAGTGCGTTTATATGGTCTATTATTCCTAATATTTTTTTAACTTTTTTCTCATTTGGGTCGCCCAAGAGTTTTAATAAAAAATCTATCATAATTAACCTCTCCAATTGATAATAATCATAACATAAAGGAATTGGGAAAAAAACTAATCTACAAGTTACACAAGGACTACTTTAAACAGACTATTTTTTTATATTTGTTAAAGCGGTTTCTTTATTGTGTCGTTCTAAATATTGACTTATAACAAATTGTTATTAAACAGATAATAAAATAGGAGATTCCGCTTATGGGAATGGCAGCATCACAAGCAAGATATTTGGCACTAACAGCAAGAAAGACCAATACAGAATGGGAAGGTCAGCAGATAAATCAGGCAAGAACGGCACTGGCAAATCAGAGTGCAAACCTGTTTAACAGATTGTTAAATATGGAAGTTCCGAATGCGC
>JAFXYU010000248.1 GCA_017541565.1 bacterium
ACCTATCGGATTAACATTCCCCCTATAGGTTTCTACTTGCGGGTGAACAAGAGGCTCTCCGTACACTTCACTTGTAGAAGATTGAAGAATTTTGGCATTGTTTTTCTTGGCTAATTCCAGCATATTTACCGCTCCGAAGACGCAAGTTTTTGTTGTAAATATTGCCTTTTCTCCCTGATATGCTGGAGGAGATGCCGGACAAGCAAGATTATAAATCTCATCTATTTTTTCATCCAAATCAAGAGGATTAATGATATCGTGTTCTACAAAACGAAAACGCGGATTTTCAAGGAGTTCTTTTACATTATCCAAAGATCCGGTGTAGTTATTATCAACACAAATTACATAATTGTTCTCATCTTCAATTAATCTTTTACATAAGTTTGAGCCGATAAATCCCGTTCCTCCGGTTACCAAAATTCGCTTTGTCATACGTTCCTCTCTTCGTGTATTAACAGAATTATTTTACCATACAAATTAAGTAAAATACTAATTAAATATTTATTCTGTTTGTTTTATAATACAAGTAAGAGAGGTGTTAGAAATGTTAGATATAAAATTAATACGGGAAAACCCGGAAAAAATAAATGAACTTTTAAAACGCAGAAATCCCGAACTTTCAATAGACAAAGTTTTGGAAATTGATGTCGAAAGAAGAAAAATTCAGACTCAAGCAGATGAACTGAGAGCAAAGAGAAAGACCGAATCACAAAAAATCGGTATGATGAAAAAGAACGGCGAAAACACTGACGCTTTACAGGAAGAAATCCGCGCATTGGGTGACGAAGTAAAAGAATTGGAAGAAAAACAAATAGAACTCGATAACGCTCAAAGAGATTTACTTTTACATATACCTAACATTCCGGATGAAACAACTCCCGTAGGGCAATCGGAAGACGATAACCCGACTGTTAAAACTTGGGGTGAACCTACAAAATTCAATTTTACCCCCAAGGCTCACTGGGATTTGTGCGAAGAAAAAAATATAGTTGATTTTGAACGCGGCGTTAAACTTTCTCAATCAAGATTTACACTGTATAGAGGTAAAGGTGCAAGGTTAGAACGAGCAATTATACAATTCTTCCTCGATTTGCATACAGAGAAACACGGATATGAAGAAATCCTGCCACCGTTTATGGCTAACGCTGCAACTATGACAGGTACAGGACAGTTACCGAAATTCAAAGAAGATATGTACAAATGCGTTGATGAAGATTTGTACCTGATTCCGACAGCGGAAGTTCCGGTTACAAACATTTATGCAGGCGAAATTCTTTCGGAAGACGATTTACCTAAATATATGACGGCATATACTCCATGCTTTAGACGTGAAGCAGGCTCTGCCGGTAAAGACACCAGAGGTTTAATCAGAGTTCACCAGTTCAACAAAGTTGAAATGGTTAAACTTACAACTCATGAAACAAGCAAAGAAGAACACGAAAAATTAACCCAAAATGCGGAAAAATGTCTTGAACTTTTGGGACTTCCATATAGACGTGTTGCTCTCTGCACTGCGGATATCGGATTCTCTGCTAATAAATGTTTTGACCTTGAAGTATGGCTTCCTTCTTATAACACATATAAAGAAATCTCAAGTTGCTCAAACTTTGGCGACTATCAGGCAAGACGTGCAAATATCCGCTACCGTGACAAAGAAGGAAAAGTAAAATTTGTACACACGCTTAACGGTTCAGGTTTGGCAGTCGGAAGAACCTTCGCGGCAATCGTGGAAAACTTCCAGCAGGAAGACGGAACAATTGTTATCCCTGAGGTTTTAAGAAAATACACAGGATTTGATAAGATTTAGGGCAGGGGTAAATAAAAATATAGTGTGGGCGAAGCCGCAGGCTTCGCCCACACTGCTACTAATTATGATACTCTTGATTAACTTATCATATTGTGATAATATGATAAGTGATGATAAAATCTTTTAAAGACAAAGAAGCAGAAAATATTTTTAACGGCAAAGCCTCGAAAAAGTTAGGCGCAATACAACAGGTCGCCAAACGTAAGTTGGATATGCTTCACTTTGCTTTTGCCAAAAAAGATTTGATTGTTCCGCCGTCAAACAGATTTGAACACTTAAAAGGTAG
>JAFXYU010000249.1 GCA_017541565.1 bacterium
AAAATTGAGAAGTACGATAAAATGACTTCCAATCCTTTTATGCGCTCAAAAGTTCCTATTACGCTTGTTTGGATAGAAGACACAAAGTATGAAAATAAACACGGAAAAAATTAACTTAAATTTTCTGTCTGTATATACAAATTATTAAAAATATGGTATGATAGAGTCAGAGTAGTAGATAATACATTTTGAAGATATATGCGATAGAAGAAATTGTTAAAATTTAATAGTTTTTCGGGCAGGTTATATGTGCCCGTGTCTCGTGTATATATAAAAAATAGAAAGAGAAAAGGTGCCAGATGAATGGATTACTTTATGTGGCAATTTTGGTAGTCGTAATGCTGACTGCTGTTATTGTCGTGCAAAGAGTTAAGTACAAGAATCTTGTAGTTCAGACCGAGTTATCCAGAAAGGATTTGCAGGAAAGAGAAGCCATCATGCAAAAAGAGGCTTTGATTAAAGCAAAAGAAGAACTGCATAACGAAAGAGAACAACTTAACGAAGATGAAAGAGAACGCAGAAGAGAATTTGCGCAAATAGAGGCAAAATTAGATAAGAGAGAAGACCTTCTTGAAAGCAAAATCCAAGAAGTTACGGATAAAGAAGTCGAACTCGACAAAATGAAAGACAAGATTATCGAAAAAGAAGATTATCTTGCAGAAATAATCCAAAAACAAACATCAGAACTTGAAAGAATTTCGGGAATGTCGGCAGAAGATGCTAAAAAAATGCTCCTTGAACAGTTAAAAAGCGATTTGGCTCAGGAACAGATGCAATTAATACGCGAAAATGAAGCAAAAATCAGGGAAGACGCTTTAGAAAAATCAAAAGAAATTCTTTCTACAACAATGCAAAGATGTATGATGGAGCAGGTTGTAGAATCAACCGTTTCAGTAGTTTCACTTCCGAATGATGAAATGAAGGGAAGAATAATCGGACGCGAAGGACGTAACATCAGAACATTAGAAACTCTTACCGGAGTCGACCTAATTATTGATGATACACCCGAAGCCGTAGTTCTTTCATCCTTCGACCCAGTAAGAAGAGAAATTGCAAAGTTGGCTTTGGAAAAATTAATACAGGACGGGCGTATCCACCCTGTAAGAATTGAAGAAACCGTTGAAAAGTCCCGCGAAGAAGTTGAAAAGAAAATCATGAAAGAGGGTGAAAATGCCGCTTTGGATATGGGTATCATGGGACTTAATAAAGAACTTATTAAAAATCTCGGACGGTTGTATTACAGAACAAGTTACGGTCAAAATGTATTAAAACATTCACTTGAAGTAGGACATATTGCGGGAATGCTCGCTGCAGAACTGGGAGCAAATGTTAACGTTGCAAAACGTGCGGGACTTCTGCACGACATTGGTAAGGCAGTTGACCAAACCCAAGAAGGAACTCATATTCAATTGGGTGTTGAACTTGCTTCACGCTACGGTGAAAAATCAGAAGTCATTCATGCGATTGAAGCACACCACGACGACGTTACCGCAAACACGATTGAAGCAGTTTTGGTAAAACTTGCGGATGCTATATCTGCAGGACGTCCGGGAGCAAGACGCGATACCTTGGAAATCTATATAAAACGTCTACAGAAGATTGAAGAAATTGTAAACGGATACGAAGGCATCAAGCAATCATTTGCGGTGCAAGCAGGTCGTGAAGTTCGCGTTATTGTTCAATCAGAAATGTTTGACGATTTGGCTTCACAAAAACTGGCAAGAGATATTGCAAAGAAAATTGAAGACGAACTTGATTATCCGGGACAAATCAAGGTAACGGTAGTAAGAGAGTTCAGAACAACTGAGATAGCTAAGTAGGGCAGGAATTAATACATGAAAAAATATAGGGTACTTTTTTTAATACTCGCAAGTATTTGTATAGTTACAGCTGTAAAAAGTCATAACTATTTGGATTTTGTAGTTGATGAATACAGTAGATTGATGCCATTTTGGCAAAAAATGGCATCATGCACACCGTACCAAGTTTTGATACCATATATTGATAAAAGTTCTCCTTATGCAAAAGAATTACCGGACATAGCAAATAAAAATAAAGTTTACAAAGTTTTTGGTACTAATGATAACAATAGCTGTCACGTAAAAATTCAAAATTATGATTGCTATTTTCCTATGAATATTGCGAAAGAATATGCAAATATAGAATTTGCATATTCAAAGAAAAAGATTGAAAATATTAAGAAAAACAGCAGTTTTTCTGCTTCTTCCGGCGAAGCGGAAATGCAAAAGACTGCTCAATATAATTCAACTTATTGCAAATTGCAATTTTATGTACCGGAACGAGTAAAAATAAATTAATACAGAAAAAATGAGTAACAATGTGATAAAAATATTATTTTTAGGTGACATAACAGGCAGACAGGGACGTACTGCCGTTAAGTCTTATATTGCATCTCTAAAAGAAAATAACGAACCCGATTTCATTATTGCAAATATAGAAAATGCCTCACACGGTTTCGGACTTACAAAAAAGAATTATGTTGATTTATCCGAAAACGGAATTGACTGCTTCACTTCAGGAAATCATATTTGGGACAAAAAAGATATTTATGAATACATTGATGAAGCAGAAAACCTTATTCGTCCGATAAATTATCCCAAGGGAACAAAAGGCATCGGCTCAAGAATATTTGAAATTAAGGGACAAAAACTGGGTGTAATTAACGCTTTAGGAAGAGTTTTTATGCCCCCAATAGATTCCCCGTGGCAAGTTGTAACAGACAAAATCAGAGAAATGAAATCCGATGGAGTTGAACACATAATTATAGACTTTCATGCAGAAGCCACTGCCGAAAAGATATGCTTTTCAAAATATCTTGCAAAAGAATTTAATAATGAAGAAAATGCAATTATTAAAGGATTTTTCGGAACTCATACACACGTGCAAACCGCAGACGAGCAAATTTATGATGGTATGGGATACATTACGGACGCAGGTTTCTGCGGAAGTATTGACAGCGTTATCGGAATGGAATTTGAAACCTCTATGAGAAGGTTGTCAACAAGCCTGCCTGAAAGGTACGAAATTGCGGAAAGTTCTCTCGCACAAATAAATGGTGTCGAAATTTTTATTGATAGAAATAAAACGACACAGATAAAAAGAATTAATGTTACAGTAGATAATAACGGAAGCGAGGGAGTAAATGACGGATAAAGTCAAGGGTGATTTCCACATACACACATACTACTCTGACGGTGTATTTTCACCTGAAAAAATCGTCGATTTGGCTATTGATGCAGGACTTCAGGTAATCTCTCTGACAGATCATGACAACGTACTTTCTTACGGCGTTGCGACAGAATACCTTAAAACAAAAGAAGGAGTGGATTTCAAAATCATACCGGGAATTGAAGTTAATACTTTATACAAAGATTATGAAGTTCACATTCTGGGATATTTTCCGGATGTTACAAAACCTGATTTTAAGGCTCTGCTGAAAAGTCAGCAACAGGCACGCATTAAACAGACAAAAGAAATTTTAAGACTTCTTGCAAAAAAGGAAGGAATAAAAATTGCATTTGAAGATGTAAAAGAAATGGTCGCAGAAGGCGGTTCAATAGGACGTCCGCATATAGCAAAGGCTATAACAAACGCAGGCGGAACAAGTAACGTTATGGAAGCGTACAGCAAATATATCCACAAAGATTCGCCGGTATACATTGAACGTAAAACGGTTTCTCCGTTTGATGCCGTTGAAGTTATTTACGATTCCGGCGGGATTCCGGTTATTGCACACCCTTATGACATTGATATTGCGGAAGATTTAATAAAAAAACTTATGTCCTGCGGTTTAAGAGGGATTGAAGCTTATCACAGAAAACATTCACCTGCGATTGTAGAATATTTTTCATCAATGGCTGAAAATCTTGGCTTAATTGTTACGGGCGGTTCTGATTTCCATGCACCTAACATAATGAACGGACAAATTATTTTGGGTAAAAACTTTGTTCCGGAATGGATTTACGACAAATTGCTTGAAGAAAAACACAATATTGATATGGCGGGATAAATAGTGGAACACAACCATAATATTCAGTGGAGAGAATCAAGTTTTAAAGCGATAATTCCTTTTATCGTATTTGTTCTCTTTTATTTCGGATTTTCACTGTGGACAAGAGATTTTTCGCGTGTACCAATGACGGTGGCTTTTATTATATCATCAGCAACGGCACTAATCCTTAACCACAAGGAAAAACTAACAAAAAAAATTGAACTTTTTGCTCTCGGGATGGGAAACAAAGACATTATGATTATGTGCCTTATTTTTATCCTCGCAGGGGCATTTACCGCAAGCGCAAAAGCAGTTGGCGGAGTTGAGGCGGCTGTTGCTATCGCGCAGCATTTTATTCCGGCACAATTTATGGTACTCGGTTTGTTCATAATTTCCGCACTAATATCGCTGTCAATAGGTACTTCCTGCGGAACAATAGCAGCAATCGTTCCGATTGCCATATCCATTTCACAGTCATTTGGAATAAACCCCTCTTTTGTACTGGGTGCAACCGTCGGCGGCGCAATGTTCGGTGACAATATGTCATTGATTTCCGACACAAAAATTGCTGCAAGCCGCACACAAAATGTGGAAATGCGGGATGAAATGCTTTATAACCTGAGAATTATAACAATTCCTGCAATACTGTGTATTGTTCTTTATGCACTTCCTATTTTTTCCAGTCAAAGCACAAATACTGTAATAACGGCACTAAACCTGAATGATTTTATAAAAGTAAGTCCGTATATTTTACTTCTTATATTAGGTATTTCCGGAATAAATGTAATGTTTCTTTTGCTTTTTGGAACAATTTTAAACACAATTATCGGAATTTCGTACGGAATGTTTAATATTTTTGATGCATTCAGTTATATAGGCGACGGCACAATCAGTATGGCAACAACCCTTATTGTGGCGATGCTTGCAGGCGGACTTCTTCTGCTTGTGAGATACAATGGCGGTATCACTTATATAATCAGGGAAACCGGAAGATGGATAAAAAATAAAAGAACTTGTGAAATAGGAATATGTTTTCTTGTCGGAATAATAAACCTGTTTACGGCAAACAATACTGTTGCCATTATAACTTCCGGATCTATTGCAAGAGAACTGTCCGAAAAATACGGAGTTAACCCTACCAGAACGGCAAGTTTGTTAGATACAACATCTTGTGTTGTTCAGGGGATGATTCCATACGGCGCTCAAATACTTATTGCGACCAGCCTTGCCGCATCAATCGGCGTTTCCTCTTTTACAATATTAAAGGGAATGTTCTATCCGCTATTAATGGGGATGGGGTTATTGGTTTCAGTATTGAGAACCAAAAAAACGCAACATAAAAATCAGAATTTACCCGCATAATTGAGATTTTCGGATTTATAAGAAAGCAAGTAGTTAACCGCTTCTTTAGGAGTTTGAGCAATATAATATAACTCTCTTGCATTCTCTTTTGCAAATCCGTCTTTTATCATTGTTTCAAAAAAGTCAGCCAGACTGGTATAATATCCGTTCGTATTCAGAAGTATAATCGGTTTTTTATTGTATCCAAGTTGCTTTTGTACAATCATTTCCGAAAGTTCCTCAAGCGTTCCGAACCCGCCCGCTAAGGCAATTACTCCATCAGAAACCTCGTCCATTTTGGCTTTTCTTTCTCTCATTCCGGATGTTAAATAAAATTCGTCGCAATCGTCCGGATTTCCAACTCCCAGATTATAAAGTTTTTCCGGCATAACTCCGATAATTTTCCCGCCATTTGCTTTGACTTTACCCGCACAAGCATACATCATACCAAGACGACTTCCGCCGTACACTATATTAATACCGTTTTGACCGAGAAGTGTACCGAGTTCCGATGCTGCATCATAAAAAGATTCCGCAAGATTGTTCGAAGATGATGCGAAAACACAAACATTCATTAATCGAATTTTCCTCCGATTAAATAGTAATTAGAGCAGCAAAGCCCCGTTCCGCCTTTTCCGCATTCCTGTTTTTGGATTGCAATGGAATCCTGTTTGCAAAAAGGTTCAAATCTGTCAGAATAAATATTGTATCCAAAGACATCTCTGCCCCACACATTCGGACCGACAGACCCGTTTACGTCATACATCAAATACCCTTGTAAATCACCTTCCGGTTCATCGAGAAATTTATATGCCATAATCCGTTTTGCAATAGTTAATTTGTAATTATCGAATCTGTATGTACTGCTCGGTGATGCTCCGTTAAGATATGTAATTCTGTACGGCTCGGCATTTCCTTTAAGTTCAATACTGATGGTATCATCAAATGCAGTTTTAAAATCAAAACCTTCTTTTTCCTTTTGCATGTTAATTGAATAGAAAATATTTCCAAATTCCAACTGAACACCTTTCCATTTTGAAGTATTTTTAGCCTGCATAGTATCGTCCAAAGACAGCGGCGCTACGAGAAACGCTACAATCAAAAATATTACAAAAAGTATTGAAACTTCAACTATAGTAAACGCTTTTTTCATGCGTACTCTCTTTCTGTTTTATCTTCCCCCGCTTAAACACCGGTGAAAATTCTCCCAGTGATATTATACCAGACATATTGAGGATAAACAACTTATTTACATTTCTGTAATATAGACTGATTTAAAAACTGATAAATTAATTAACGCTATTAGCACCCGAAACGATTTCAACAAGTTCCTGCGTAATTGCTGCCTGACGAGCCTTATTGTAATCAACTGTCAGTGTTGTAATCATTTCTTCTGCATTATTCGATGCTGCTGACATTGCTGTCATACGGGATGCAAGTTCACTCGCATTTGCTTCCAAAAGTGCCTGATAAATAGAATTTGTAATATACATAGGAACAAGTTGCTGTAAAACAGCATGACCTGAAGGCTCAAATACCATCAACGGATCAAGTTCTTTTTCCGATGCTTTTTCAACTTTCACAGGCAGAATTTCCCAAGATACAACGTTATATGACATCATATTATTAAAATGTGTCGTAACAATATCAATACTGTCAATCTCACCCGATACAAAGGCTTCCGCGATATCTTCCGCAATAAGACTTGCGCCGATTGCTGTCGGGTCGTTGGCTACGGCAAGATACCCGTCTTTAAGAACATAATCACCTTTTTTTTGTTTAAAAGCAGAAACGGCTTTTAGTCCGACAGGGTAAATAATTGTTTTTATACCGTTTGCACTATTTTCTTTTACCCGTTTAAGTGCTGCCTTAATAACATTGTTGTTATATGCTCCTGCCAAACCTTTATTGGAAGTCATTACAAGCAAACCTTCCGATTTAACTTCTCTTTTGGTAAGCAAAGCGGGATAATTGTCCAGTCCTTTTTCAACTTTTAAACCTGAGGTTGAATACTCTCCAACCGTTGCCAAAAGTTTTCTGAACAAATGCAAAAGTTCATCTGAAAATGGGCGCGCTGCTTTTACGGTATACTCCGCTTTTTTTACCTTTGCTGACGCAACCATCTTCATTGCTTTGGTAATCTTCTTGGTATTTTGTACAGAATTTATTCTGTTTTTTATGTCCTTTAAGTTTGGCATTTTGGGAAGTGAATAAGTGAATAAGTGAATAAGTGAATAAGTGATTATAAATTTTCTTATTTACTCATTTGCTTATTTCTTATTTACTTTTCCTCCTTTCTGCTTTCGTATTAAATTTTCTGTCACTGCAAGTGCAATTAGTTTTTGAATCCTACGTTTTTAACAATTCTTATGGTGTTACCGGTGGCTGAGCAGGAATAAGCAATAGACCTACAAAGAACGCAATGATGCATCCCAATATTATCCACATCAATATATTCTTTTTACTGCTATGATAAGCAAACATTTTAGAAATGAATTTTGCATATCGTTTACATTTCTCGTCACTTTTGCAATAAATACCACCAAGCTCATTATCCTGTGACATACACTCAAGACATAGCCCCTTGCCGCATATTCTGCAAATACCAAATGCATCTCTGTCGTGATGATTATAACATTTCATTTCTGTTCCTCTTATTTTGCTTTGCCGGATTGAATGACTACATGTTTAAACCACTTATTCACTCAATCACCTGCTCACTTGCTCACTTTTTACAGAGTTTTTCCGTATGCCTCAAGATTTTCTTTCAAAGCCTTGATATCATCATCGGAAAGTTTTGCACCTTCGTTCAGAGCCTTATTTAGTTCAGGCATATTGGCTTCAAAGTATTCAAACCATCCTGTTTCATAATTCATGATGTTTTTATTATCTATCTCATCAAGGAATCCTTCGTTTGCGGCAAACAGAATTGTAACCTGTTGAGCAACTGTTAACGGCCTATACTGAGGCTGTTTAAGAACTTCTGTAAGTTTTTCACCTCTCAAAAGTTGTTTCTTCGTTGCGGCATCCAAATCAGATGCAAACTGAGCAAATGCTTCAAGTTCTCTGAATTGTGCAAGGTCAAGACGAAGTTTACCTGCAACCTGTTTAATACCTTTTGTTTGAGCAGCACCGCCGACACGCGAAACCGAAATACCGGCATTGATTGCAGGACGAACACCTGAGTTAAACAGAGAAGTTTCCAAGAATATCTGACCGTCCGTAATTGAAATTACGTTAGTCGGAATATATGCAGAGACGTCACCTGCTTGAGTTTCAATAATCGGAAGTGCCGTAATACTTCCTCCGCCCAATGCGTCACTCAATTTAACCGCTCTTTCCAATAGTCTTGAGTGCAAGTAGAATACGTCACCAGGGTATGCTTCACGTCCCGGAGGTCTTTTAAGAAGCAAACTCATTGCACGGTATGCCTGAGCGTGTTTTGTTAAGTCATCATATACTATAAGAACGTGTTTTCCCTGTTCCATAAATTCTTCCGCAATTGCAACACCTGCAAACGGAGCAATGTATTGCAATGGTGCAGGCTCATTAGCATTTGCGGCAACTATAATTGAATAATCCATAGCACCGTATTTTTCAAGAGTTTTTGCAAGTTGTGCAACTGTTGATGCTTTCTGACCTACTGCAACATAAATACAAATTACATCACCGCCCTTTTGGTTGATAATTGTATCGATTGCGATTGCAGTTTTACCTGTTTGTCTGTCACCGATAATCAATTCTCTCTGACCGCGCCCTTTAGGTGTTAAAGCGTCGATTGCGGTTAAACCTGTTTGAAGCGGTTGGTGAACAGATTTGCGCGCAACAATACCCGGTGCAACTCTTTCTATCGGTCTGATTTTGTCGGTTATAATTTCACCTTTGCCGTCAATCGGTGCGCCTGTCGGGTTTATGATTCTGCCTATCAAGGCATCACCAACGGGAACTGATGCAATTCTGCCCGTAGTTTTTACAACCATACCCTCTTTGATACGGGTATATTCACCTAAGACTACAACACCAACATTGTCTTCTTCAAGGTTTAATGCCATACCAAGAGTACCTTTTCCGTCTTCAAATTCCACAAGTTCATTTGACATAACGTTTCGCAGACCGTATATACGGGCGATACCGTCACCAACTTCAAGAACACTTCCTACGTTTGAAATTTCCGCTTTCGCTTCATAGTTTCGGATGTTCTCTTTCAGTATTGAACTGATTTCTTCAGGATTTATTACTGCCATCTGTTTCCCCTATCTTATTATTTTCTTACATAATTCGCTTAATTTATGTTGAATACTGTTATCCACAACAGTATCATTAATATTAAATACCAAGCCTGCAATAATATCGGAATCTACTGTCCAATCAACAATTACATCTTTTTCAAGTTTTTCGGATATCCTGTTTTTGATATCTTCTTTTTTTTCTTCGTTTATATCTATTGCTGACGTTACATCAACTCTTACAATATTTTTAAGTTCCTCAAGTTCTTTTTGAAATTCGTCCGCAATTTCATCTATAATGGAAAGTCTTTTTCTAAGATTAAGCACGAAAAGAAAATTATATACTATCGGCATAACCTTACCTTCAAAAAGTTTGCATATAACAATTTGTTTTTCTTCGGTTGAAACTGAAGGATTTGATATAACTGTTTTTAATTCTTCGGATGTATTAATCGTTTCCGCAACACTTCTCACATCCGCAAGTACATCCTCTTTAGATATCCCGCTTTCTTCAAGAGTCAACTCAATAAGAGCCTTTGCCCATCTTTTTGCAACAAGTTCCGAGGTTTTAGAATTACCCATTTCCTACCTCCTCTTTGTTTATCGCTTCAACACTTTCATCAATAAGTTTGATGTGCAAATCATAATTGTTATTAAGTTCATCCAGAATATGCTTTTTGGCAAGCTCAACGGATGCATCGGATACTTTTTTCAAAATATCATTCTTCAGAAGAGCCGCTTTATTTTCAATCTGTTTTTTAGAATTTTCGTCAATATTTTCTGCGGTTTTATTGGCATCAGAAACAATCTGTTTCCCGACAACATTTGCATTTTCAACAGATCTGGAAATAATTTCTTCAATCTCTGCCTCAATGTTAGAAACTTTTTCTTCTATCGTCAAAAGTTTTGCTTCAGATTCCTGCTTTGCCGTTGCCGAGGATTCAACACTCTCTCTGACAGAATCAGCACCTTTCTGAAGCCCGCCTTTTACGTCAAGTTTCTTTATAAGGAAGACAATAATTCCCGCAAAAATTATAAAATTGAATAAGTTTGTTCTCAGTATGTAATCTAAAACCGCTGACATATTAACCTTCTTGGTTGTACAGAATCTTATCTACCGTCTCATTGTCAAAGCCTTGTATCTCCGAACGATACCCGAGAACCTTCTCGACAATATCATTTGCAAAATCGTTCATTGAACCCTTCAATGACTCTTTTGCATTGTTTGATACATTGTTCAAGTCTTTGTACGCTTCTTCTAACTCTGTTTTTGACTTTTCCTGAGCCGATTGGATAATCTCGCTCTTTTCTGCCTTGAATCCGTCCAACAATTCGTTGTACTGTCTTCTTGCTTCATCTTTAGCCCCAACAAGTTTTTCTTCTCTTTCCGTTACAAGTTCTTCCGCTTTCTTATCGTTTTCAGCAGCCGCCGAATAGTTCCCTTCAACAACTTCTCGCCTTTCGTTAACGATTTTTCGCATAGGAACATACAGTATTTTGTTCATCAGAAAAACAAATACCAAAAAAGATATTATCGTGGCTAAAAATGTTCCGTTAAATTCCATGGACTATTTCCTCTGAATATTCATACCGTCCGTAAATCTGTTAGCCCATCATGCCTGATAATTTCATAGCAATAACAAGTGCATAAATAGCACAAGCTTCTGCAAGAGCCGCACCTACAAGGAAGAAACCTACTGCCTTACCTGCGATTTCAGGTTGTCTTGCAATTGATTCCAAAAGACCTTTTGTTGCAATACCGATACCAAGTCCGGCACCTACTGCACCAAAACCCATTGCAATACCTGCACCTAATTGTGCCAAATCTGAAATTGTTTTTACTTCTTCCATTTTAATTCTCCTTTTTATTAATAAACCGTTTTCTAATGTTCTTCATTTACCGCTGTCGCTATATAGACTGTTGTCAACATCGTAAATACAAGTGCCTGAACACACGCTACGAGAATTTCAAAAAACATAATCGGAAGCGGAAGTCCCCATGCGCAAATTCCGAGAAGTGCGCTTATAAGAATTTCGCCCGCAAGAATGTTACCAAATAAACGTAAAGCAAGCGTTAAAGGTCTTGTAAATAATTCCAAAATTTCAACCAGCATCGAAATTATCCCGACAAATGAAAATTCGTGCAACAGAAATTTTCCTTTTTTCTTTATAAGCCCTGCCGCAACATAATAAACAAGCACAATAATCGCAAGTCCTGCCGTCAGGTTTATATCATTTGTCGGTGATGCCATCTCACCATGTTTCAGTTCAATCATTTTTAGCGGCAACTGCCCCATAAGGTTAGCAGTTACAATAAACAAAAACAAAGACGCAATGAGCGGAAAATGTTTTTCGCCGTCTTTGTTTATCATACCTTTAATAAGATTATCGAAGTACCCGAGGATTCCCTCCAGAACGTACTGAAGTTTGTTCGGGAATATAGACAATTTTCTTGTGGCGATGAATGAAATTATAAGCAAGAACGCCATTGCTGCCCACATTGTAACAAGCGTATCCATATTAAATGCCATTGCGTGTCCTGCAATAACTTTATTTACTATCCAGTGTCCTTCGCTCACTAAAAATCCTCTCTTCTTAAAGAAGATTTTAGCATAAATTTTAAAGTTGTGCAACGCTTAATACAAAACAAAAAACCCGCCTGAATTTTCGGGCGGGTTTTTTAGCAATAATGTCAAACTACTTGATTTCAACAGTAGCACCAGCTGCTTCAAGTTGTTTCTTGATAGCATCTGCATCTTCTTTCTTAACGCCTTCTTTAACTGCCTTAGGAGCACCGTCTACCAAATCCTTAGCTTCTTTAAGACCTAAGCCTGTGATAGCACGTACTTCTTTAAGAACAGCAATCTTCTTATCAGCAGGAACTGATGCCAAGATTACGTTAACTTCTGAAGCGCCTTCATCTGCAGCAGCCGGAGCGCCTGCAGCAGCAGGAGCAGCAGCAAC
>JAFXYU010000250.1 GCA_017541565.1 bacterium
ACTTTAGACGTAAATTTGCCGATTGCTTTTATTCCGCCTATAATAGTAAACCAAGTTATCAAAGCAACAACAGTTCCTAATATCCAACCGTTATCAGCAAAAATACTTCTGCTTCCGCCAGTTATTTCGGTGAATTGGGCTGTCATAGCATTTATTTGAAACAAATTCCAACCGCCTATCATAGCAAAAATTGCACACACGGCATACGTTTTTGCAAGAAATTTACCCACATTTTCCATTCTTGCACCCATTGTGCGGAAAGCAAAAGGAATGTAATACATAGGACCGCCTGAAGTTGTTCCGTCGGGATTCGTCTGTCTGAATTTTACCCCAAGAAGAACTTCTGAAAACTTTAATGCCATAGAAAATATTCCCGCAACAACCATCCAAAAAATTACTCCCGGGCCACCAATAGACACAGCCGCAGCAGAACCTGCAACATTACCTATTCCTGCAGATGCTGAAATCGTTGCACTTAGTGCCTGAAAAGACGAAAGTTCACCCTTTTTCTTTCTTTGATAACCATTGGGAGAATTGTGTACAAAGTTGTCAGTTATTAATTTTATGGAATGTTTAAAACCCCATAAACCGATAAATCCTGTTCTGACAGTAAAATATACTGCCGCAGAAATAAGAAGTGCAACCAAAATTTCTATCTTTACACCACCAACAGTGACATAAGAAAAAATTACACCCGATATTCTGTCAGCAATCGGGGACAAAATGCTATCAATTACGGCATCAAGATTCATAACAATATTGTACAATAAACAAGATTATTAATTTATATTTTTAATGAATTTATAAAGTCTTTATTTGCTTTAAGAGTATCTTCAGTTGCTGTAATTGAATATACGGGATTGCCGGATAGTGCATTTGATGCAAACTCCGTTATGTCTTCTTTCGTTATGTTATCAACTTCATCAAACAACTTGTTCTTATATTCTGCTCCATATTTTGAATTCATACCATAATCAATTGAAGAAACTTTTGATACAACACCTTCATTATTTAAAAGTTGTGCTTTTATAAAGCGTTTAGCACTCTCGAGGTCTTCTTCGGTAAATTTGCCGGATTTTAACATATCAATCTGGCGATTAAAACCTTCAATAGACTTTCTTACATTGTCATAATGTTGTTCTCCGTTATCCTTATTATCAGTTGTTGTTAAAATATTCAATGATATTTCTCCCAAATCGTCTGATGTAGTAATATCTGAATAAACCGAATATGCCAGATGCTCCTTTTCTCTAAGTGTGTTAAATAAACCTATACTTGAATTTGAGAGAATTGAACTCATTAATCTGCCAACTATCTTGTTTTTTGGACTGTCCTCATATTTAAAATTGTAAACTTGTTTTATGTCTGCCTGTGAATTATTTTGGACAGACGTAAGAACTACAGGTTTATCAATAACATTATAGATAGATTTTGATTTTACCGTATTTGGGAGAACTTCATGCATAGATTCCGCAAATGTTTTTACATTATTTTCAAGTTCATTTCCGTATTCAATCGGAATATTCGATGTTACAATTCCTCTTGAATTGCGCAATACATAATCATGGAAGTCTTTAACATCATTTAAAGTGACAGAATCCAAATTCTTTAAGATATCAGCATCGGAGAATGCATATTCGTTATACTTAGAATAAAAGTCATTAAAATATTGAGAAGATGCCGTCGTCTGACTTCGCGATATTCTTTCTCTTATTCTGTCTTTAGCCTTATTTAATGTTTCTTCATTGATACGCGGATTATACAACAAGTCATTTATAAACTTAATGCCTTTTTTGTAGTTCTTTTCATTCCCAATAATGCTTATATTTATCCCATCGGCGCCGGCATATGTTTGAATGCCCAAATTTATATTTTCTTTGATTTTATTGAACTCTGTTTCATCATACTCTGATGTACCCATTGTATAAATCTGATTTAAAATTTCTCGTACAGCAGGTTTTTTATTATACGGGGTATCAGTTACCAATCGTAAGTTTATATTACATCTTTTGGAATCAGTATTATAAAAACCTATCTCAATATTATTATCTAATCTTTCTGTATCAAAATTAGTCATATTAACAGGCATTCTCTTTGCACCCTTAAATGATATAGAATCACTTTTTGAAGGATGAACTACTGTTAACGCAGTTTTTGACAAATCAAAATACTTCTTAACTGCTTCATCGACATCTTTCGCAGAAATAGACATTAACTCCTGTTCAAATTTTAGAACATCATCAATGTTTTTATCCAATATAGCATTCCCAATATAACTGTTTACACAATCGGAATACTCAAAATTATCACTTCTAGACTGTAAAATTCCTTCTTTAATTCTTTCAAGTTCAGTTTCGCTGATAGGTTTAATATTGTTTATCTTGTCATATATCATTTTTAAAACTTTTTCAACATTCTCCTCTGACGAAGTTGCACCAAGATAAATCATCCTTTTTCCATCCGGCATTGTACTGATTTTTTCATCATCAATAGAAAAATCCGTATTTGATTCCTTCATACCTTCCGATAAACCTACGGATTCTGATTCAACATAATTAGCGGCAATGTTAAATAAAAGTTTTTCCTTAACTGAATTATTTTTTGCACCCGCAAATCCCAAAACTATTTCAGCGGATTTTGCTTTATCTGATACGAAATCTTTTCTGACAGTTTCATTAATCGGTGTAAGTTTTTCTTCATAGCGGTTTTGATTTGGCATCTTTTTAGATACAAAATTTTTAGAAACCAGCGTGATGACTTCTTCGGGATTTACGTCACCGGTAATTACAATATTAGTATTTTCAGGATAATAATATTTATTATAATAGTCTAAAACATCTTTTCTTGTTAGATTTTGGATATGTTTAACACTCCCGGCAACAAATTCATCAGCGGGATTTTTAATATTAAACAATGTACGAACCGTTTGATCCATTGCGACTGTTTTGGGGTCATCCAATATCATATTAATTTCTGAACAAACAGGACCTTTTTCTTTTTCTATCATTTTTTCTGACAATTTTAAGTCTTCTGTCATAGCGGCAAGAACTCTGATTTGCGTTTCCAAATCTTTGTCTTCCAAAAGCGGAGCGGAATTAACATAATCAGTCAGTGCATAATTTGTACTTGCATTAGCCCAACCGCCAAGCGCATCAATCTTTTTAAACGAATCACCCGTTTCCAATTTTATGTAACCGTTTTCACCATTTGTACCGTTAAAAGCCATGTGTTCAAGAAAATGGCTTATACCCTTTATATTTTGAGTTTCATTAACTGCGCCGACATTTACATATGTTTTAACAACAGCAGGAGAATCTTTCATCGGAACAATAGAAACTTTATATCCGTTTGAGAGTTTATATGAGTACAATTTTAAACCGTTCGGTAAATCATCAATGCCTGTTTGAGTATATTTTTGAGGAACTCTTATATTGTAATCCGGAGTACACCCACTAAGTTCATTAATTTTTGTATAATCTTTATTTGGATTTTGAACACCAAAATCAGACGGTTTTGACACACCGCCCCTAAAATAAACATTATTTAGTCCTGTAACCTTCATAGTCATATATAGATAAAAACTTTAATATGACAAAAATTGACTAATTGTAAAGAAAAATTAAGGTTAACAGGATGTATTAATTAACATTTATCTGAAAAACCCTTTTGATTTTTCTGCTCTGCCTGCTTGAATTTCAAAAAGTCGTTGGTATAGAGATTTTTCTTCATTTGAAATATGTGTAGGTGTTTTAACCGAAACTACAACTATATGGTCACCGCGCATTGTAGGTTTAGAAATATTAGGAACACCCGCATTTTTAATTTTTACCGATTCGCCATGTTGAATCCCCGCGGGAATACTGACATCTCGTTCACCATCAAGTGTCTTAATCTTTATCGTATCACCTAATACAGCCTGTGCGGGAGATATCTCCAGTTTTGTATAAACGTTAATTCCGTCACGCTTATAATAAGGTGAAGGATTAACATGAATTACAATATAAAGATCTCCTGCAATTCCACCGTTTATGCCTGAATCACCTTCATGAGAGAGACGCATTTTAGAACCCGTGTCAACACCTGCCGGTATTTTAAGTTCAACAGTTTTTTCGGTATCTTTCCTGCCCTGACCGTGACAATCCGGGCAAGGATCTGAAATAACAGTTCCCTTACCGTGGCAATGAGGACAAGTGACAATTTGAGTAAAGTGTCCGAGAACGGTTCTTGTGGTCTGTTGTATACTTCCCTGTCCGCCGCATGTTTTACATGTTTCGGGTTTCGCACCATCTTTTGCACCGGTTCCTTTACATGTAGGACATTGTTCTAGATGGTCGATTTTAACTTCTTTTGTTAATCCGAAAACAGCCTCTTCAAAGTCCAAAGTGATATCAAGCCTTAAATCGTCACCTCGCTGTGGTGCATTAGGATTTTGACGTCTTGAACCGCCAAAACCGAATCCGCCCCCGAAGAATGAGTTAAAAACCTCTTCCAAATCGCCGAATCCGCCTGCGAATGGACCTTGAGTGCTAAAACCCGCATCACGAAGTCCGTCTTCTCCGTAGCGGTCGTATGTTGCACGCTTTTCATCATCCATAAGGGTTTCGTATGCTTTACCTAATTCTTTAAATTTTGACTCAGCCTCAGGGGATTTATTGACATCCGGATGCCACTGCCTTGCCATTTTCCTGAATGCGCTTTTTATCTCATCTTTTGATGCGTTTTTGTCAACGCCCAATATTTCATAATAATCACTCATCACAATTCCCGTTTATAAAAAATTTTTATCTATTCCTCTTTAGTTGCAACATTAACCAAAGCCGGTCTAAGAACCTTGTCACCAAGTTTGTACCCTTTTTGAAGTTCGGCTAATATTGTATGTTCATCCGCTTCAGATGTCGGTGTTTGCATGACTGCTTCATGAAAATTCGGGTCAAAAACTTCGCCTTCGGCTTTAATTGTTTCCAATCCCGCTTTTTTTAAAACTTCGGTAAAATTCTTATACGCAAGAGTGTAACACTCTTTAACCTTTTCGCAATCATCAACGGATTCGATGGCTTTCATGCCCCTTTCGAAATTATCCAAAACCTCAAGC
>JAFXYU010000027.1 GCA_017541565.1 bacterium
AAACCATCTGATTCATTTGAACAGATTCCCTCGCGAAATCGCCGCTATGTCGAGCGGATCAAATCATACTGTGAAAGCAACGGTGCAAAACTGATTCTCGTAAGCACACCCAGTACGGTAAACTGGAATTCAAAGAGACACAATAGCATAGCTCGTCTGTCAAAAGAAATAGATGTCGAATATATTGATATGAATATGATGCAAAAGGAAATACCGATCGACTGGAAAACCGACACCCGTGACAAAGGAGATCACCTCAATCATTTCGGCGCGATGAAAGCAACTGCATATTTAGGAAAATATTTGGAAGATAGCGGAATATTTGACGATCACAGAAAAGACAAAAACTACTCTAATTGGAATGAGGCGTTAAAGAGTTTTAATGAAATTCTCATTCCGTTGGCAAAAAAGGCGTCTTGAGTTTAAGTATAAACGTTAACCTAATACAATAGTGCTTTCACGCCCAAAAAGGATGTTGTGATTATGAAAAAACAAATTCGTATTGAGCGGTTTGATAGTCTGTTTGGCGTAGTTATTAAAGTAACTATGAGAGGGGTTTTTATGAAACTGGAAAACGGATTGATCGGTTTCAGTTATACATCTTTAAGGATTGGTGATCGGGTCTTTTGTTCAGTTAAGAAAGAATATAAAAAAGGACGGTTTTATTATCTTGACGATTGATTCGGTGCAGTTCGACCGGATATAAAAAACGGTATGGAATCCAAAAAAGACAGTAAAGAAGCACTGCTATTGATAATAAGGAGGATTTATGAGTTCAAATGTAATTATGATCGTAGAAGACGATGAAGCAATACGGGAAGGAATACGAATTCTGCTTGGTGGTGAGGGTTATACCGTTTTGGAAGCAGCTTCCGGAGAAGATGCGTTAAGGAATATGAACGATGCTGTGGATTTGGTAATTCTTGATATTATGCTGCCGGGAATATCGGGGTTAAAAGTCTGTGAAGAGTTGCGTAAAACATCAAATGTTCCGGTTTTGTTTTTAACGGCAAAATCACAGGAATCGGATAAAACAATCGGACTTACCGCCGGCGGAGACGATTATCTTGCAAAACCTTTTTCCTATGCGGAGCTCATTGCCCGTGTTAAAGCACAGTTACGGAGATATGTGGTTTACAGAGGGAAAAAGCAGAACTTGTCTATGAGTACAGATCAAACTCTGACTTCCGGGAGACTTAAAATAGCGTTGGATCGAAATGAAGTCTGGAAAGATGGAGAACCGTTGGACTTAACCGAAATTGAGTATAAAATACTGGCGCTTATGATGCAACATCCTCAAAGAATTTTTTCAGCAAACGTTATATATGAAACAGTATGGAATGAAATGTATACATATAGTGCCAACAGTACAATTATGGTACACATAAGAAAGCTTCGCACGAAAATTGAGGATGATCCTCAAAACCCGGTTTATATAAAGAATGTGTGGGGAAAGGGATATAGATATGAAGAAGATAAAAGAAATTTTTAAGCCATATGGGCTTCGTGCCCGTTTTGCCATATCTTTGAGCATATCGGCAATTCTCTGCATCATTTTGTTTCTAATTCTTTATAGTATTTGCGACTATTCCCTTACAAATTATTATGAAAAATCTGAAGTCTCTGATTCTCTTATTAAAAATGAATTAAAAAGCCTTCAAAATTATATAAATGATAATAATATTTCAAGCAGTGAACTTCAACAACTTAAAAATTGGGAACAAAAAAACCCGGTTACGCTTCTTGAACTTTATGCTGATAATAAATGCATTTACAGTTCTTTATATGATATTACGGATAATGAAACCTATTATGACGGCAACCTATATGAAGATGAGGGTCATACCTTTAGTATAAATCTGCAGGATGCAAAAACAACGGCTGTTTTATACTTTGATTTTACATATCGTTATTATATGATTGGGACAATCGCTTCCTTCGTAATTGCTTTTACGGTATTTGTTTTTGCTTTTTTGCGCAGTAATCAAAAATTAATCAATTATATTTGCCGCCTTAACGAGGAAGTTCAAATCCTCGAAGGAGGTAATTTGAATTATCAGGTCTCGGTTGAGGGAAACAATGAAATTACAGATCTTGCAAACAGTATGAACAGAATGCGTGAAACCTTTTGGCAGCAAATGGAAACAGAACAATCCCTGTACAGGGCAAACAAACGTCTGGTAACCCAAATGTCACACGATTTAAGAACGCCCTTAACCGGGATAATGCTCTATCTTGAAATTCTTAGGTCTCATAAGTATAAATCGGATAAAGAACTTCAGGATTATCTTGAGAAAATCTATTCAAAAGCCAATCAAATGAAACAGATGTCTGACCACCTGTTTGAGTATTCTTTAATTGAAACATCGGAGAAGAAAAACAATCCGCAAAATATGCAAATTGCATTTGGTGAGATAATAAACAATTTTAAGGACGAATTATCCGCGAGGGGCTTTTGGGTAATATTGGATATTGAGTGGTCATCTTGCTATGTAAATGTAAACGGCGAGTTTCTCCAAAGAATATTTGATAATGTCATTTCAAATATTTTGAAATATGCAGATCGCTCAGAAAAGATTACAATTTCTACGGTGGATACCGGTGAGTCTTGCGGATTTTCTGTTATGAATACATACTCTGTTTCCAATAACCAAAGTGAAGGTAACGGAATCGGCATCGAGAGCATTCGTACTATGATGCAGCAAATGGGTGGTACTTGTACTGCCAAACATACGGAAAGTTGCTTTGAAATAACACTTTTGTTTCCGATACAAATGTGATAGAATTATATGCAAAAACAGGATTGCGGAGAAACGGGAATGAAAATAAAAAAACTGATAAAGTTAACAATTATAGTCGTTTTATGCCTTTTGGTGATAGGCACCGCGTCGCTGTTTATCATTAACGGGTATGTAAAGTCGGCGTCCGGGGAAAGATTGATGACGGTGGATGACGCATCAAAACTTGAAAATATTGATTGTATTATCGTCCTCGGATGTCAGGTTAAGAGTGACGGAAGTTTAAGCCATATGCTAAGGGATCGGCTTATAAGAGCGCTTGAACTTTATAACGCGGGAGCGGCACCTAAACTGCTTATGAGTGGTGATCACGGGCATAAGGAGTACAACGAAGTTGGTGCGATGAAGAATTACGCCACCGAGAACGGCGTACCGCCGGCGGATGTTTTTATGGATCACGCAGGCTTTTCCACCTACGAAACCATTTACCGCGCAAAAGAAGTGTTTGAGGCAAAGAAGGTAATTATCGTTACACAGGAGTATCATCTCTACCGTGCTTTGTATATCGCAAAGAAACTTGGCGTGGACGCCTACGGTGTTTCATGTGACCTTAATGTTTACGCCGGACAGTCCGCCCGAGATATTCGCGAGGTTCTCGCAAGAAATAAAGATTTTTTCAAATGTATATTTAAACCCGAGCCGAAATACTTGGGCGATGTGATCCCGATTTCCGGCGATGGGAATTTAACTAACGCCTAGAGGTGAAAAAAGACGCCCGATAAAAAATTTTGTGATTTTTTGTAACGAATCGTGTTTTTTCGGCTTTAATATACGAACAAACGAAAGAAGGAGGCCGGGCGATGCAGTCAATGGAACAGATTTATAGCGAACACGCACAGACTGTGTACCGTTATCTCCTCTCAAGGACCGGTAATCCCGCTCTCTCGGAAGAACTCACGCAGGAGACGTTTTATCTTGCCGTAAAGGGTATTGACCGATTTGACGGAAGCTGTAAAATCTCCACATGGCTGATTGCAATCGCAAAAAACGCTCTTTCCTCCTGGCGAAGAAAGCACCCGGAAACAGAGCCGTTAGAGAATACGTTGGTTGAAACCGCCTCTGCGGAATCGGTTTTCAGTGCCGAATACGGTCAGATCGAAATTATGAAAATAATTCGGCTGTTACCGGAC
>JAFXYU010000251.1 GCA_017541565.1 bacterium
ATCCTCATGAGTTTTCAGGTGGTCAAAGACAGCGTATTGCAATTGCAAGAGCATTAATTTTGAAACCTAAACTTCTTATTGCTGATGAACCTGTCAGTGCGCTCGATGCCAGTATACAGGCTCAGATTATTAATTTGCTAAAAGATTTGCGAAAGCAAAAAGGGTTGACAATACTGTTTATATCTCATGATTTGAATGTAATAAGATATTTAGCAGACAGAGTCGGAATAATGTATTTTGGTAAACTTATTGAAGAGAACGAAATTGTTTCAATATTTAATTTCCCAAAACAAGATTATACAAAAAAACTCCTAAGTTCTTCTCCAAAACTAATCATTTAACTGGCTCTGCGCATTAAATCGGATAATTTTACATCCTTGTTTTTGATAGAAGGTTCATTTATTTTCTTAGGTGATGTTTTCTTAATTTGCGAAAGTCCGACTTTTTGCGGTGCTTTTTCAAAAATTAAAATTTTATTTATTATTGTTTCAAATATATTCACGCATTTCTCCTTTATTTATTTTACACATTTTTTTCATTTTATATATCCTTCATTAAAACTATTCTTGATTACAAAATCATTCTGCACTGTGATAAGATAGTTATGGTTATGAAAAGTGTTAATAATTTGAATAATTGTTTTTATGAAAGTTTAGATACAAATTTTGAAAAAGCGTATTCAATGAGTGAGCAAAATTATTCTCATCATGAAATTGTTGATATGCTGAAAAACGGTAATATTACGCAGAAACAGATAGCGGCATTAAGATTGGATTGTGTTTATGATGAAAATGAAGCAAATATTATACTTAGTAATCTCACAGGCTGTGACGGCAAAATAAGAGAGGCTGTTGCATATACAATTAATAAAATACTTATTGACCATCCTGATGTAAAAACATTTTTTTATAAATCTGCGGCAGAAATTTTTGCAGCATCTACAATAGATATAAATGCCAATATCTGCAGATATACAGTCGACAATGCTGTTTTGCTTATGGATTGTGATGATTTTTCAAATAAATACATTTCTCAAATTATAAAATATATTGAGGAATCCCTCTCTCAAATAGATAAGTTTATTTTCAAGGACAAAAAGTATGTTATAAATAAGCAGATTTTTAAACTATATTGGTGCTTGGAGTCTTTGATTTATTTTTACAAATTTGTCGATAGTGATGTACTTAAAACTATATTGGAGCGTGTAATTACTCAAAAAGAATATACTGTCAGAGAAAAGGCTGCTGAAATTGCTTTAAAATCAAATTGTTATCCCGAAATTATTAAATTGCTTGAAAATGACGAAAATTACTATGTTCGTGCTGTATTTAAACGTCAGACTGATCAGGATTAAAGTCCTTAATTAAATGTAAATAGAGTTTAAGTTCCGCCGTGCGATTTTCAAGTTTTTTTAAGACGTTGTCAAACAGGTTCTCTAAATCTTTTGTGTGCTTAAATACGTTGTGGAAAAAGAATAATTTTGAAGTATTGTGCTTTAAATTTTCTTTAAGTTCGTGTAGTTGTTCGTATATATTTGGATCAACGAGTTCTTTTTCTTCGCATAACAGAATGAATATGTCACCGAACCAAAACTGTACTTCTTCTACATTGTTTGATTTTAACCCTTTTCTTGCGTGTTTCAAATATTTTATAAGTTGTGAATATATTTCAACCAGTTTTTGTTTTTTTTCAGCAAGTGTATTTTTAAAATATTTTATTGTCTGTTCGTATCCCAAATTGATAAGTTTTCTTCTTGCATCTTTGTTCAGATTGAAGTCGGCAAAAAAGACGTCGCCTGTGTTAATGCTTATGCAATCATATCTGTCATTTTGCCCGTATATTTCTGTTACAAATTCCGTAGCCACGTCGGTTACGCAACTGTAAATAGTATTAATAAACGAAATCGGATTTTTTTCATTCTTATTAAAATCACCTTCTAATCGGAACTCCAGAATTCTGCTTTCCGATTTTTTCAGATTTTGAGATAATCTCCACATTGGTGATGCTTTTTGAAGGTCGCCGTCAACGAGATAAGAACCTTTATATTCAAATGGAGCCATAAGTCCCGGCATACTCGAAGAAATTTTTATTGCTTTTGCAACTTCAAAATCCGGAGTTTCAAAATCTGAAAATTCTTGTGATGAAAATTTCGTAAGGTCTGTTGTTATAATGACCAGATTTTTTTCTATGTCCTTAAATGTTACGTTTTTCCCGCGTTCAACCTGAATTTTGTTTTTCAAAAGTTCATTAAGCCAGTCGAGGAAAATTTCACCTCTGCTTAATGCCAAGGGCTTTCCTATGCCGAGATGGATATCTTTGAACAGGTCAAAATTGACTTTCATAAAGAGATTTTCAATTTCGTAGGACTTGTATCCGCTTGCAACAAGTGCTGCTATTATTGAACCGACAGAAGAACCGCCTATTATGTCATATTCTATTCCCAACTCTTCCAGCGCTCTTATTGTACCAACGTATGCAAGCCCCCTGATTGCTCCGCCACCGAATAAACAAGTATATTTTAAAGGATTTGTCATTAACTATTTCCTCTTGATTTTTTTGCCGAAATGTGTTGCGTAAAACATTGTTTTTTTATAATAGTCTAAATTGGTTTCAGGCTCAATATACAATTGTTTAACATTTTCTTTTTTAATAAATATACCGCATATAACACCGTCATATATTTGTATCCAGTCCGGCAAATTTTGTAAAATTTTATATATATTTGTCTGTTTGCTCGGCATAAGTATATCTGTGTTATAGTTATTTATTATAGTTCTCCAATCATCTTCACCCAATTCGTATCTTCTGAGAATATTAAATTCTTTGTCGTTATAGACTTCCTCATATCTGCCGTCCATATAAATTAAGTTGTCCGGATATAGTTTGTATGCAACGTATCCGGCTCTGCTGAAGGGTGCTACTATATTTCCTTTTATATTGTTAAGTTTCAAAAATTCAACTTCATAAAAAGGGAATGATTCCAAATTACATCTGGCAATGTCAGGTGAAAATAACGGAATTGAGAAAGCAATTGTAATAATTACAAAATATAAACTATTTTCAATTGGTTTAAGCAGTCTTTTCGATTTGATAAATAACCTGAATATGTCATTATAGCATAGTGCAGAAGTTGCAATTAAACTCAAAGTAAGCAGTTTTACATGCATTATACCTTCAATGATTGTTACTGTTAGGATTATTAACTTTGTATAATCAACTTTTCTTTTTCTGATACAGTGGATTAAATGTGTTATAAATCCAAAAACGCAGAATATCGCCGGATATATATAGTACATTAAGTGCCTGTGTGCAAAAAGTGTCCACCACTCGGTTATATATTTTCTTGTCATTGTTGTTGCAGAAAATAAAAATTTTAAATATTTAATTCCATAGGGATTTATCATTAATAACGGAATTGACAATGCCAGTGTAAGAAAATACTTTTTGACATTTTTCCTGTTAAGAAACTCTCCGACTGTGTACATAAAAAGTAGTCCTAAACCGGCAACGACCCCGCCGTGCAAGTTGTTCCAAATTATCGTAAATAGTGGTATAAACCAAATTAATTTTGTTCCGCTTTTGCGCTGTTTTTCTAAAATATAAATAAACAATGCAAAGAAGAAAAATGAAAACAGTTGGCACCTGACCAGTGTTGGGTTAAGCCTGAAAAACAGTGTTATAAAAATTATTGTAAATATTATTGATGCGGGATAAGCATGTTTTTGTACCCTTTGTGCCTGAGTTACAAAGAAAATAGTTCCCCACAGCATTACTGAATACAACAGAGGAATCCCTATCGGTCCGAAAAGTTTGAGCATTAAATAGAAGATTACACCTGAACCCCATTCGTGGTCATACCAAGGATGAGTGGGTGTATATGAGAGAAAATCTTGATATGGCAGTATCCCTTGCTCAATGAATCGTTCGCCGACAATAATTCTTGCAAAAAAATCATAATCATAATTTACGCAAATACAAGCAGTAAACAGGCAAACAATTGCTATAAAAAACCAGAAC
>JAFXYU010000028.1 GCA_017541565.1 bacterium
AAATAAAAATGTACGTTCTCATCTTGAAAGCCTGATTATTCATTTAATCAGCACAACGACTCAAATGTACGCAAGTTATACAACAACGAGCGAGGAAGTTACGGTATGACAAAGGAATTTTACTCAATAATAACCGATATAGGTTTACAAAAAATCAATGAGGCTCTTAATGACGGCACAAAGTTAGATTTAAAATACATAGCTGTTGGCGATTCAAACGGAGCATATTATGAACCCGATCCGGCACAAACAAAATTAAAAAATGAACGATTCAGAACAGAGATTACTGAATTAACTCAATTAACCGCAAAGGCTTTAGTTCCTGCATCTGTGGGTGGTTTTTATATGAGGGAATTTGGGATATTTGATTCCGAAAATAATCTGTTGTTGGTTGGCAAGCAACCTGAAACATATAAACCGTTGGAAACACAGGGAAGTTTTAAGGAATTATGGTTAAAGGTTGTCATTATTGCGATTAATCCTGATGTAATTCAGATAAATGTTGATCCAACCATTCAAATGGCATCACAAAGTTGGGTTTATAATCTGTTTAATGGGCATACCCACCCCGATTTAATGCCTATTTGGTTATATGACACAAACGGGAACGGATTTGTGGACACTTGCGAATATGTTGACGGAGGAACATTCACCGATGGTGAAAATATGAATATACCTCAACCGCCGACAGTTCCTCAATTAATTATGAGTACAACAATTTACGATAAGAACGGAAACGGCATAGTTGATGATGCTGAAAATATAGATGCCGGAGGATTTTAAAGAAAGGAAATAAAATGGGATACTTACAAATCAAACGTGGTTTATCAGAAAATTTGCCTGTGGAAGCAAGACCGGGCGAACTTTTATTTACCACCGACACAAAAAAGTTTTATGTCGGAAACGGTGAAGGCAACGCATTAACTGAATTTGCAAATGCGGCACAACTTGCAAACTTCTTATTACAAAAAGCAGAGAAAACGCACACGCACCCATCATCTCAAGTGACAGATTTTGCCTCTGCTGTTGATAACAGAATTGCACTTCAAAAAGGACAAGCAAACGGAATTGCAACATTGGATTCTTCAGGAAGAATTCCAAATGCACAAATCCCGAATGTATTTAAGGAAGCGGCAGTCGTTGATAATATAACGGCACGTGATGCTTTGAATGCTTTTTCAGGACTACACGCACTTGTTGTTGATGCCTCTGCTGATTCAACAGTCGGTGCAGGTGGTGGTGCTGAATATGTTTATAACGGCACAAAGTGGGTGAAAATATCTGAATTTAACAACCTCGACACTCTTGTGGATTGGTCAGGGATTCAGAATAAACCGAGTTTTGTATCATCAATAACAGATTTGGCAGATGTTCCGTCATTAGATAATCAGGGCGGTATGCTCTTGTGTGTTTTACCTGATGAATCAGGAATTGGTTTTATTGCACCTTTTGACGGCAACTTTGATGGAGGTTTATTCTAATGCCAACTAATATCCGCATAAGAAGAGGTAAAAAAGCAAATCTGCCAAGTTCTGCTCCGAGTGGAATGCCTCTATGGTGCGAAGATACAAAAGAATTATATATCGGAACAGGTTCAGGTATTCAGATAATTCATACCTATGATGCTGACACCGTAGATGGTTATCATGCCAGTTCGTTTTTACAATCCTCAAAACAATTCAAAATTGTTTCAGGAGCGAATACGGGAACAACAACTTATGTTTACCCTCCTGACGGATATACGATGAGTAATTTAGTAGCCTTTATTCCAAGTATAAGAGTTATTCACTATAACGGGGATGTTGATAACAACGACTCTATGTATTGCAATTGGGGAAAAGAAGATACCCGAATAAGAATTTCTTGTTATAACTCGGAGCAGAGAGCAAACCCTCAATGTAATTATTTAGCGGTATGGAGGAAATAATGAATTATCTATTGATTGAAAATGATAAATGCGTTGGTGTTTGCGACTATGAACCGAATGTTGGCAATGACAATATTCAGGTAATAACTTATTCAGGAAATATTCCTCAAGAGAGATTAATTTATGTTGATGGCAAAGTCGCTGATATGAATAACTATACTTTCATAAACGGGAAATATGTCAAAAAAACAAAGGCTATTGAAAATTTATTGAATACTAATGACGAGGCAAAGCACTATTTGAACGATACGGATTGGCTTGTAATCAGGCATCGGGATCAGCTTGCTTTAGGGCAAACAACATCGCTTACAAACGAGCAATATTTAGATTTACTAACAAAACGCCAAGCGGCAAGAGAAAGAGTGGTTGAATATGGCGAATAAAATACAATTCAAACGAGGATTAAAAAACAATCTTCCAAGTTCTGCCGATGTAGGAATGCCTTTGTGGTGTACCGATACAAAAGAACTTTACATAGGAACAGGGACAGGAGTTTCAAAAGTTGGAGGTTCAGAAAGTTCATCATCAGAACCAAGTCAATCTCAAACGGTAGTTGTAAATTCAGAAGTTCCTGTTGTGACAGATCCTATAAGTGTTTTTCAAGATGATCCTGATTATCAAACATATTATGACAATTATAGATATGGCAATGAATTAATGCTTAAAGACAATACTGCCTATAATTTTCATATAGATGATTATATTTCATTTCAGCTACCCGAAATTGATGATGGAAATGTTTTTCATCAAATTTTAATACAGCTTTATGTAAGATATAGCGATTGTTCAATAAATTTTGGAACATCATATTTCTTTAATAGCAAAGCTCCCGAAATTAGCGAAACAGGATACTACAACATAATTTATGAATACGATAGCAAAATAGGGCAATGGGTATGTGGTGTTATCAAGAAAGGATATGATTCAAATGTCACAGGCGGCAGTTCTAACTAATATATATTCTAAAAATATTCTATTATCATCAAAACCCGTTCACGCCGATCCCGGAGATGAAGGAATTGATACAAACGGTTTCTGCTATAAGGTAGATACAAGAAATTGTTATGTGCAAAGTTATCATTCTTGGGGAGACGAAGTTGAAACTCCTGACAATATGACTTGTGCAGGTATTATAAATGGAACTTACAGCAATTTAGTTGGCACAGAAATAACGATTGATTGGGGTGATGGAACAAAAACAACAGTTACAGATGGTGTTTTTAACGATACTATAAAACTCCATACTTACGAATATCCCGGCATTTATAATGTACAAATTTCAAGTACAGGTAATTTCCCACAAATAGGATTTTATGTAGCAAATGGAAATGACAAATACTCCTATATAGGTGAAGAGCAGACTTATTATCAAGCCACAGTTACAAAGATATTGACATCAATACCTATATGCTATGATACAAGCGGCAATAAAATAACAAGTTTTGATTATACCTTTTATTATTGTCGTTCATTAGAAGAAATTCCTGAAAATTTATTCTGCAATTATAATGATATTACTTCATTTAAATACACCTTTAGTTATAGCGGAATAAAAACTGTTCCTGAAAATCTATTTGCTAATCAAACAAATATAACAAGTTTTGACCATACATTTTATAATTGTAGTTCATTAGAGACAGTACCTGAAAATTTATTTAGATATAATACCCAAGTCACAAGTTTTTCAGGGGTTTTTGGTTATACAGGTTTAACATCAATACCTGAAAATATTTTTGCTTATTGTCCTGAAGTAACAAATTTTTCTTCGGTTTTTTCAGGTATTACCCTTGTTCCTCCTGAAAATATTTTTAAATATAATACGAAGGTTACAACATTTTCTTCGGCATTTTCAGGATATAGAGGGAGCAGTATTCCTGAAAATATATTTAAATATAATACACAAGTTACAAATTTTTCTTCTGTATTTTCGAGTGCATATTTATCTACAGTTCCAAGTGGTTTATTCAGATATAATACGGAAGTTACAACATTCTATAATGCTTTTGCGTATTCACAAATTGTTCAAGTACCACAAGGACTATTTACTAATAATACAAAAGTGACAAATATAGGATCTATGTTTGAAGGATGCCGGAGCCTAACAACAATTTATGGTGATTTATTTAAAGCATTTACACTGATAAAAAGTGTTGATCAAGTGTTTAGAAATTGTAATAAGCTGAAAGTTGTGCCTGCTGAATTATTTAAATATAATACCGAAATAACAAGTTTCAGTAATACTTTTATAGCTTGTGGAATAGAAGAGATTCCACAGGATTTTTTCAGATACAATACCAAAGTTACATCGTTTTATTTTACACTTTGGCTAATGCCAAGTTTGAAAAGGATTCCTGATGATTTATTTAAATACAATACTGAAGTTACAAATTTTGGATATGTATTAAGCGGCACATCAATTTCATCCGTATCAGCAGAATTATTTAAATATAATACTAAAGTTACAAGTTTTTCTAATGTTTTGGAAGATACTAAAATAACTTCTATTCCTCAAGATTTCTTCAGATATAACACCAAAGTTACAGATTTTGGAAATGCTTTTGACGGTTGTACTTTACTTGAAACAATACCTGATAATCTATTTTTATATAACACTTTGGTTACTACTTACCAACAAACATTTAGGGATTGCAATAAATTAAAATTAAATCCAAATATTTTCGGTTCTAATCCGACTAATCACTTTAAGACGAGGAAACCTTCTCTTAATTATATGTTTTATAGAACAAAATATACAGGTACAGAACAAGGAACTGCTCCAACACTATGGAATTACAATTATTCTTCAACTATTTCACCTTCAAAAGTATTTTCAGGAGCCGGTAATAGCACAACAAGTATCAGCAACTATGCAGATATTCCAAGTAGTTGGAAATCATAAGGAGTTTAATTATGTATGTAAAATTTATCAATGAAACAAAAATTGAATTGCCACCTAAAAACAAAGGTTCAATTATAAACTATGACAAAGCCGAAAAATTACTTATCGCAGACGGTTATAAACCGTTAATAAAAGATGAAAGTATTATTTCAGGCAGACTTTATACTATTTCTTATTCTGAAGATGAAACTAATATTTATGAACATCTTAATTATATTGAATCAGAAGAAGAATTTAATAAAAGAACCGAACAGAACGAAATTCAAAATCAAATAAACAGATTAAATGCTGAAATTAATGATCTTGATATAAAACGCATTAGAGCGGTTTGTGAGCCAAGCATAAAAGATGAAGAAACTGGTGAAACTTGGCTTGATTACTATAACAATCTTGTGATTGCTATTAGAGAACAAATAAACACATTAAGAGAAAGGATTACCCCAAATGACATCACTAACGAAGATCTGCCTCCATTGGACAGCGGGCAGTAATACACCCTGCAACACAGATATAAAAGCATACCATTTTTTAATTGATTCTAATGGTCGGATTTATCCGGGGACACATAAACCTGAAGATAATTTGAACTGTAAAGACGGAAATTATGCCGCTCATTGCGGAGGAGGAAACACAGGATGCATTGGTTTATCTGTGTGCGGAATGGCAGGTTTTAACCTGAATAAAAAAGAAACAAAATACCCTCTCACTCAAAAGCAAATCGAAACCCTGTGCTGTTTAACGGCTTATTTAACAATTAAATACGGAATTATTATTAAGGAAAATTCAGTATTTACCCACTATGAATTTGACCGTAAAAAAGCAAAACCTGAAGGTAAAATCGACATCACTTATTTACCCTATCTGCCGAATTTACAAATAATCAGGATCGGCGGTTATCTCAGGAACAAAGCCGAATGGTACAGAAAAAAGATTAAAGAAAATAAGTACAAGTTAGAAAAGAAAGGAAGTTATTATGAATTTATTTGCGTTTGTTAAATCTTGGAAAGATTTTAGTTTTTTGTGGACATTGATTCAACCGTTTATTTTGAAACTTTTGAAAAAGAATGTTCCAACATCAATTACGAAATTATATGAAAATCTTGCAAAATACACACAGCCGGCACTCGACAGTTTGTATAAATTAAAAGCCAAGATTAAAGAAACACCAACAGAAGTTGATGATTATTGTTTCGATCAGGGTGTAACAGCCATTGAAACTTTTGCGAATTACTTATT
>JAFXYU010000252.1 GCA_017541565.1 bacterium
AAAGCTGTTGAAGATGAAAAACGATTAGTCGCTAAACTAAATGAATTAGATGACAAATTAAAAGGTAAAACGGTTATGCCTAAAGTCGTTGAGTTAGATAGTTCCTCTGAACCAATAAGTCATGGGTTTATGGCTTGGCAACGTGAAGGTTCAAAACTTAAACTAAAACATCAGATAGAAAATCTTGCTGAAAATGCTCGGAAAAAAGGAATTTCACTTGATGAATATATAAGAACTGCAATGTACAAAGACATTAGATTTGCTGATAAAGGATTAAGTCCATTCCACTATGTTCATCATGAGTTAGGACACGGTAACCATTTCGCTAATTGTAGTGAGTCTGCCAAAATGGTATCTTTGAAAAAACTTGCTGATAGAGGAATAACAGATACTCATTATACAGAAGAATTTTTAAAAGAAATAAATGCACCAGAATTACAAGACCTGTTCAAAAATACATTCCTTTCAGATTATGGAAAAACAGCTCCTACTGAATTTGTAGCAGAGGTCTTTGCAAATATTGTTGACGGTGCAAAAGTACCTAAAGAATTCATGACTTTATATGAAAAATATGGCGGCATGCCCTTTCCTGCATAATTAGGCAACTCTATTTAATACCTACATAATAGCCGTAATATAATGTAATGAAATTATACCTCAAGACTTGACAAAATAAGGGTTATCGTAAATAATGTACACATAGGGGGAAGCCCCAAAGAAAGCGACTTCTCTGAGGCTTCACTTAGTACCCTATAAGAAAAGATAAAGTAAATTTAGAAGTGCTATCAGTACCTTGATGGCACTTTTAATTATTCGTCTTTTCATATCCTCACCTCCTTTCCACCGATTTCTTAGTTAAATACGTGTGTGGGTGGAGGTAAGTGGTACTACCATATTGGAAATTATATCATGATTTTTTAAAAAATCCAAAGATGCTTAACAACTCCCTCGCAAACGGTCATTTTATTTTTGTGATACAATTTTCTTAAAAGAAACGAGGGACATTATGACAGATTTAAGAGATAAATACGAAGTCGTTATCGGGTTGGAAGTACACGCGCAATTAAAGACAAAATCAAAAATCTTTGCGCCTGATTCTACCGAATTCGGTAACGAACAAAATTCACAAATAAGCCCGATTACTTTAGGTATGCCGGGAGTTTTGCCGGTTTTGAATAAAGAATGCGTAAATATGGGTATACTGCTTGGTTTGGCGCTTCATTGTGAAATTCCTGCAAGATGCAAATTCGACAGAAAACAATATTTCTATCCCGACCTTCCGAAAGGATATCAGATTTCTCAATACGATGAGCCGATTTGCGTAAACGGACACATTAACGTAAAAGGCAAAAGAATCGGTATAACCCGCGCGCACCTCGAAGAAGACGCAGGTAAACTCGTTCACGTCGGTGCTGCAGGCATCAACGGTGCAACGTATTCGCTAGTCGACCTTAACCGTGCCGGAACTCCGCTTCTCGAAATCGTATCAGAACCGGATATGCGCTCGGCTGAGGAAGCAAGAAACTACATGGAGGAACTCCGTGATATCGTAAGATACTTGGGTGTCTGCGACGGAAACCTTGAAGAAGGCTCAATGAGATGTGACGCAAACATTTCTATCATGCCTAAAGGATCAACGAAGTTCGGTACCCGTGCCGAAATCAAAAACGTTAACAGTTTCTCGGCTCTCCAAAGGGCAATCGAATACGAAATCGACAGACAAATCGAAATCGTTGAAGAAGGCGGAGAAGTCGTTCAGGAAACAAGACTTTGGGACGACAACCTCAAAGAAACACGCTCAATGAGAGGAAAAGAAGACGCTCACGACTATAGATATTTCCCCGAACCGGATTTGATGCCTTTGGAAATCTCAAGAGAATGGGTTGAAGAAATCAGGTCAAAAATGCCCGAACTTCCTGAGGCTAAAAGACAAAGATATATGGGTTTAGGCTTGAGCGAATATGACGCTTGTGTAATCGTTGAACAAATGCCGCTCGCTTTATTCTTCGATAAAGTTCTTTCCCTGGGTGCTAATCCAAAGACCGCAGTAAACTTCATCATGGGCGAAATTGCGGCATACTTGAAAGAAAACAAAGTCGAGATAACAGAAACAAAACTTACACCTGAAAACCTTGCAGAACTCATAAGTCTGATTGAAAAAGGAACAATCTCAAACAACATCGGTAAACAAATCCTTGTTGAAGAAATGATTCCGACAGGTGAAAAAGCATCTGCAATCGTTGAAAAGAAAGGTTTAAGCCAAATAAGTGACGAAGGTGCAATTAAAGAAATCGTTGAAAAAGTTGTTCTCGCTCACCCTGCGGAAATCGAATCTTACAGAAACGGCAAAACAAACCTCTTAGGTTTCTTTGTCGGTCAGGTTATGAAAGAAACAAAAGGCAGAGCCAACCCGAAAACGGTTAATGAACTTGTAAGAAAAATTCTTGAAGGATAAAAAAAGAGGGGGGTAAATATATAATCCGCCAGTCCTTCAAACAGGAGTCTCTTTGTTACTGCTTCACCCAGATTGTTTGCTCATTACGTTGAGCCCCAAACCCCAAGCCTAACGGAGCGAACAATCAATGTTAGTGAGACAGCATCAAGACCGACATTGTCTGAGCGTTAGCGAGTTTGTCGGGCTCGAGTCGAACGCTACAATTGATTAGTGAGCGGAGTTCGAGCTTGAGGGTAGGGGCTTAACGGGTTGAATAATTAACACGCAAAAATATATAAATCCGCTTGTTTCTATATTTCTTTACTTTATGTTCTTCATTTATTACATTTGTAAAAAATTGTAAAATTGCCTCCGCTCATGGGGCAATTTTTTTTGGAAAAAATTCTTTTTATAATTAAGTACATTGTGTGAAGCAAACTATGTCCTATATAAATAAGATTCCAATACTTAACATAAACGTACCCCAAATCGCGTTTCGAGAGGCTCCCGCGGTCAGGATAACCGCGCCCTCAAATCCTTATGGGGATTCTTTCAGCACAAATCCGCTGAGAGAAAATCTTGCTTCAACCGAGAAAATTTTGGCACTGGCGCGTTCAAATCCGCGTATCATGCAAATTCTAAAAGAGAATAAAATCCCGCTGAAGGTCAACGAAAACACACTAAAAGAACTTCAAAACGGGCATCATAGAGATGCCAGAGTCGTCGCCGCACAAATGTATTCAACTCTCCCCGCCGAAACCAAGCAGGGAATCAGCATGTCAAATCTTCAGCAGGCGGCAATGTTTCACGATATAGGAAAAATCTTCATTCCGGACAGCATTCTTAATAAACAGGGAAAACTTACGGATGAAGAACGAAAAATCATGGAAACTCACTCCGAACTCGGATATGAATTGCTTAAAGATACCGGACTCAATAAAGAAACACTGGCATTAATCAAATACCATCACCAAACGCCTGACGGCAGAGGATATCCGGAAATTAAAGACGATTTTAAATACTCGACCGCATCAGAGATTCTTCGTGCAACGGATGAGTATACCGCCATGCGCGAAAAACGGTCATACAAACCCGCCTTGTCCCGAGATGAAGCACTTGCAACCGTACACGAAGATGTCGAAAACGGCAGTATTTCTCCGGAAGTCTACGATGCACTCAGGAAATCGACGGCTTAGTTAAACCACATTGAAAAGAGCATTAACTACGTCCGGATCCCATTTGATTTCGGCCTCTTCTCTAATAACTTTAAGCGCGTCTTCTCTTGTCATTGCCTCTCTGTAAGAGCGGTCGGAAGTCATTGCCGTATAAGCATCCGCAACCGCAATTATTCTTGAACCGAACGGAATTGAATTACCTTTTAGTCCTTCCGGTTCGCCTTTTCCGTCCCAACGTTCCTTATGATAGTGAATATACGGGATAACTTCGGACAAGAAGTTAATGTTCATCAACAAGTTAACACCGACATTCGGGTGGTTCTGCAGTTTTTCCCATTCTTCTTTTGACAATTTACCTTTGTTAGTAAATAAAGATTCCGGAAGCGTAATCTTTCCGATATTCTGCAAAAGTCCTGCATAGTAAACAAGGTCTGTTGTCTTTTCGTTCAAACCGAGTTCACGGCAAAGTTTTTTGGATAAATCAGCGGTCTTTTGTGAGTGTGCAACCTTGTATTGACCTTTCTCATCAACTGCCTTGGCAAGTTTTTCAACAAATGCCTGCTGCTGAGTACCCAAATCACCAATAAGCGCGGTAAGTTCGGCACGGATGTGTTGGAGTTCTTCCGTATGAATGCCCTCGTCCGAGATAATTTGTTCCGTATTTTCAATAACCTTTTGTAGGTGCATTGACGTTCCGAATAAACGTCCGATGGATTCCAAAAGTTCCATATAAGGGCGCTTTATTGTTTTTTCTTTATAATTTTCTATGACTATAACACCTACAACATGGGCATTGTTGTGAATCGGTACTATCGCAAGAGATTTAACATCATATTCCTTGAGTTCATACTTGGGAATAAAATTATCAATCAGTGAAACATCCTTAACTTGGATTTTTTCCACCGTATCAAATGCTTTAACTACAATTGACTTGTCACTTTCAGAATATCCAAGTTGTTTGGAATACATATCCCCGTCAAAATCGATTGATGAACCGACAAGTCCCAAAAGTTTGTTATCAAAATGCAATCCTGCTGTAAAATCATTTGTCAGATAAATGTGGCATGCGTCCACATCAAGAATTTGTGTAAGCGTTTTGGCAATTGAATTATACACGACATACTCGTCTTGTGAATCAAATCCAAGCACACAGAGAGTATTATCAAGCGAATATATTGAAATCAGTTCTCTGAGTTGAGATTTCAATCTTTCAGACTTATCTTTAACATCTTTACCAATCTTGTTTGCCAAATCTTCAGAAATCAAGTATTCAGATATAAAATCACCCATATTAAGCGCAAAGATTTCTTCCAGAGGGTCGTCTTCCATCAAGTCCAACGTTCTTCCGAAGAGTGATGCGCCTTGTTCTTCTTCTCTATCTGTCATATTATTCCTTCCTACATGTCAATTTTTTTTCGGGGTATTTTCTCTTATATTTTATATAACGGCACAAATTCTAAAAACTTTAATAATTTTTACAAAAATTATACTTTAGTTATAGATTTATTGTACAAATGGTTCATAATCGAGTGTCACAACGGAATAACAGGAGCAAAAGAGATTAGGGTAATTTTATAATATAATGTCTGTATGGATTTTTCTGAACCCGAAAAACTGCTTGAATATTTAACCTCTGATAATATTGATTATACGGAGTTAACTGAGTTTGCATCAAAACTTGCGGAGGAAATTCCTCAATTACACACAAATATTCAGGGAAGAAAATTCCACGCACTGACTCAATGTATTCTTGAATGTTACAAAAGAATTATGGGATTCAACTCCTGTGAATGGGCAAATGAAAACAAACTCAATTTTAAACCCGAACCCGAAGTCATGCCGGTAAAATTTACGCGCGTAAATGCAAAAGGTGAACTCTGCGAATATTCCCTCATAAACTCCGACC
>JAFXYU010000006.1 GCA_017541565.1 bacterium
CACCTATTGCGTGAACAACTGTTCTCGCCTCACCGTGTGAAACCCTTGCTTCAAAACCCTTTGATTCTAAAAATAATGCAACCCTCTGAATATCCTTCTCGGTTGCGTGGCTATTCATTACAACCAGCATCAGTGTAACCTCCGATTGATTCAATTATACTACAAATATATTTTACAAATGAAACTGTTTTAAAATTATGATATAATTCAGAAATGGCAGACTTAATCGGAAAACTCAAAGAAATAGGTTTTAACACTTATGAAGCAAAGGTGTATATTGCGCTTTTAAAAAAATACCCCGCAACAGGATATGAAGTTTCAAAACTCGCTAACATACCACAATCCAGAACGTATGATACACTAAAAGCACTGGAAGAAAAAAACATTGTTGTATCTGCAAACACCAAACCCGTAACCTACACTCCGATTAAACCGAAACAGTTGACATCAGGTTTCTTAAAAAAAATAAATTCTACTATTAATTATCTTGATAAGCATCTGCCGGAAGTCAAAGAAGATTATAACGAACCCATTATAACAATTACAGACAAACAAAATATTCAAGAAAAGATAAAAGAAGTTATACAAAATGCAAAACGCGAAATCTATATAGAAATTTGGAATCAGGATTTCAAAACTTTTGAACAGGAACTACTTAACGCATATAACCGAAACGTTGAAATCCGAATAGTCGGATACGACAATCTCCATTCCCGTTTTGGACTCGTTTTTGAACACGCTTTTGCTCACGATATTGAAATGTCACTCGGAGGAAGAATGATTATTATTGCAGCAGATGACAACGAAGGAGTTATCGGCAAAATTTCATCACTAAAAAGTGACGCTGAAGATACGAATATTATTTGGACAAAAAATCAGGGAATCGTTTTTATAATAAAAGAATTTATCGTACACGACATGTATCTGATTGATGTAGAAGAAAATCTGGTAGAACAGATGAAATACATTTACGGAAAGGGATTTAAGCGTCTTAAAGATAAAGTTCTCGGCTCAAATGCTACTTATATGATACATTAAGAAGCCGGAACTGTGTATGAATAATTTGGCCTGTTAACTTCTTCATCCTCTATAGTGAATATAAAATAGAACTCGTCGTCGGGCTTTATATCCAATTCTTTTCCTTTTTCTACATAAGATATTATAGAATCCTCATAAACCTGTTTAACACCTGATTTAACTCTGTTGCCGTCAGGATTTGTAATAACACCTTTAGCAAGAGAAACTCCCTGACTCAATCCTTTAATATAAAAACTTCCGACTGTAACCGCTGCTTTTTCCGCAATCTGCAATTTTGGAAGTTTTTTTATTTCTTCCTTTGAAAGAACAGTTTTTGAATATCTGCCCAAAATTGTTTCATCAATATTCTTTGTCACACCTCCTGATACATAAGCATAAGGTTGAACATAAAAATCGGCATCTCTTTTTCCACGCTTCGGCTCTGTTACTTCCAATACATTACTTTTTAATATATCGCCGGATTTAAGTTCATAATTGCCCAGTATTGTGTCCTTATTGACACGAACATTGATTGTTTTTGTCGGTTTTTCAGTGTCAAATTCGTTCACCGCACTAACTTTCATTTGAATTGCTGCTTGGACGGAACAAACAGAAAGTAAAAATGCAAAAATCAGCGATAATATCCCTTTTTTCATGTACTCTCCAATTATATGAGTTTGTTTTTCTGCAATAAGTCAATAACTTCTTTAATTGATGCTTTGGTCTTAGACAAAAACTCCTCTGCCAGTCCTGAATCCATTTTTGCCTGCAAAACCTTCAAAATATCCGATTGCATAAATTGATACATAAGCGGAGATTTTACTATAGACGAAACTAGCGCCGGCGAAAATGCCTCTTTTGACAACAAAGAAATAACTTCATTTATCAAATTAAGTTCCGTTGCAGCCCAAGCCTTAATCTGAAGTTTCATAGGCTCTACACCGCCCAAAAGAATTGATGTAATATTTGATGTATGCAGCAAAGAAATTGTGTTCAAATCTCTGTTTTTCATACCCTCAATATTTGCACCAAATGAAGTTGTATTATAAATTTCCGTATATTCAAGTTCTTTTATTAAAACTTCGAAATGCTTGACAAATGCCGCATAGTCATCCCTCGTAACAACAGTACTGCCTGTAACGGAAGGAACCGTGCAAAGTTCTTTTTCAACATTATCAGCAATAATCTTATTTTCGGATATTCTTGTTGCACATTCTCCATCTGCATAAACAATATTGTCCTTGAAGGCTAAGTCCAATCCCGAAAATATAACTTTCTCAAATCCCATTTTTACCGCTGCAACAAACGCAAAAGTCGTTGCAGAACCACCTGTTTCATAAGTTTTGATGGAAGGATTAAATTCTTTTAGTTTCTTAACTATAAGGTCATTATCCGAAAAAGAAACAAATATTTTCTTAAAAGGTTTAGAAAAAACACTGTTATCAGATTTTAAATCCGTAATATAATTGATGTTTGGCAAGAAACTTTCCAGTCCGCCTATTGTAGGCTCCATATATTCAGCATCAAGTCCTACCAAAAAATCCGGAGTAATGCCGTTTGATAAAACGTATCTCAAAGCCTTACTTACAACAAAAACAACAAACTTCCCGCGATTTGCTTTAATCTTCTCAAGGTTTTCTTCCAATGAAGGCCCTGCCGCAAGAATCATTGCTGTTTGTCCGGAAAACTTGCCCTCTAAATCGGATAGTTTATAAAAATCACCTTCTTCTATTACACCCAAATTCTTTACGGTATTAACACCCCAAGATTTTGTAAACCTTTTGATTGTGTTGATATCTACCATTTTGCTTTTACAAGTATCATAAACTTTTTGAGTCAACTCAAGTAATTCCTGATTTTTAACAACGGCATAGTTCTTTAGGTAAAGAACTTCAACCTTATCTTTTGTCAAATATATAGATGAAAGTTTTTGTATTAATTCATCTAAGTCATTTGTAATAAACACTCTTCCGCTTGAAAGATGATCCGAAATATCAACATTGTTCAACACAAAATGTAATAGTTTTAAATCAGGCTCATAAACAAATATTCTGGAGGGATATGTATTAAAGGTTTCATCCAACAAATATCCCAACCCTATACCAAAAGTTACTATAATATCATTTGATTCCATTGGTTGTTTTATAGTCGACTTGAACATCTCGCGAATGGCTTCTCTGGGATTATTTATATCATCAATAGGAATATCATGCTTCATAAGCAAATAATCATTTGAAGGTGTTATACAAAAAGAAATATCCCATCTTGATTCATCCAAAGTCAAAGATGCCAAACGTCTTTTTAATGCCTCGTTATCTATATACATCAAATTCTTTTCAAACATTTTATACCTCTGTGTTAACTAATTTAAAATTAACATATATTTTAAGAAATGTAAAGAAATCTAAAGTGTTTTTTTCTTCATTTTTGTCTCTTACATAACAAAAAACGAGTTGCGGAATTCCGTACACTCGTCTGTTTGTTTCTTAGTAATGATGATGACTTTTATTTAATCTCTACGTCATCGGTGGCTTGAAGCTGTTTTGACTTATAATTGTGGATGACTGCGTCAACCAGCAAGTCGTATGAAGAACTCTTCTCGATGTTTGGAAATTCCTCCTTCAATTGTTGTCTGACCATTGCTTCCAGCCTTTGTTCGTCAGCTTTTATTTTTAATTCATTACTTGATAACGATTTTATCATATCCTCACGACCTTCCGCCTGCGCATTCGCAAATGCGGTAAGATTCGCTTTTGAATCCAATGCTTCTTTCAAAGATTTAAAGAATTTCATATTAAACATAACGACCTCTACTTGTCTTTTGTCTGTACTACCTTCACTTTGTATCTATATAAAGTTTCATCAAGGTGAAAATTGCCTAATTTTTTTTAAACTGTTACAATTATTTACAATTGTTCGAAATTTGTCAACATTGTATACTTATTTTTCAAATTATTCAACAGCGCAAGCCTGTTATTTTTAATATTTTCGTCCTTATCCATAACAAGAACATCCTCAAAGAATTTTGTTACAACCGGATTAATTTTTGTAAGATTTTGCAAATAAGATTTGTAATCGCCTGTAAAGTTTACAGTACCGATTGCCTTATATAAATCACTCTCTATCGGCTCTACAAAAAGGTTTTCCTTAACTTCGCCGCATTTGAACTCTTTTAAAATTCTTAAAACTCTGTTTGCGTTTTCCGAAAGTTTCTCATCATGGAGTTCCGATACCGCTTTAACTCTCAACAAATAATCCGCAAAATCCTTACACGGATTTATGTTTGTGCATGCCTCAAGAACATTTTTAGGATATTCGGAGTTTAAAAATATAATTAGTCTTTGTACAAAAAATTCTTCCACATCCTTCTGAACATCTGCCTTTACAGGAAGTAGTTTAGCCGCTTCAGCAATTAATTCCGACAAATCCAATTTTAAATTATGTTCAAGAACTGTTTTAATTATACCAAGTGCCGCACGTCTGACGCCAAGTGGATCTGAAGAACCGGTAGGTTTTTTACCTGCAGCAAACACCGCGCAAATTGTATCAATTTTATCCGCAATTCCAACAATCTGACCTTCTATGCTTTTTGCAGTTTCCGAATCTGCGTTTAGCGGAAAATAGTGTTCTCTTATACCATCCTGAACACCTTGTTCTTCACCTGATACTCTTGCATAATCAGCACCTATAAATCCTTGTAATTCAGTAAATTCAAACACCAGATTTGTAGCCAAATCAGCCTTACAAAGTTCTGCGGTTCTTATTATTGATGCTTTATTCACTCCGAGTAATTTTGAAATCTTATCTGACAGAGTTACAATTCTTTGGGTTTTGTCATAAACAGAACCCATCCCTTTTTGGAAAGTCATACCCTTCAAATTCTCAACATAATTCTCCAACGGTTTTTTTGTATCTTCATTAAAGAAAAATACCGCATCATCCAACCTTGCTTTGATAACTCTGAGGTTTCCCGCTTTTATATTTTCAAATTCAGAACCTATATAATTTGTTATGGTAACAAATTTGTTAATCAATTTACCTGATTTTTCATACATCGCAAAGTATCTCTGATGAGTTTCCATAACGGTAACAGCAACCTCTTGAGGAATGGTAAGATATGCAGTATCAAAATCACAAGTCACTGCGACAGGGTATTCAACAATAAAAGTGACTTCTTCCAGCAAATCTTCCGAAATCTTTGTTACTGCATTGAGTTTATCCGCTTCAATTTTTGTTAACTCCAGAATTTTTGCTTTTCTTTCATCCTGATCAACAATAACTTTTGCATCCCTCAATTTATTAACATATTCATCGGGATTATTTATAACAATATTTTGAGCAGAAAATCTGTGTCCGTTAGTAACATTTGAAGAATCTTTATCGATAATTCTGACCGGAACTTGCTCTGAATCCAAAATAGAAAGTACCCAGCGTATAGGTCTTGAGAATTTAACATCGTTTGTTCCCCATCTCATAAAGTGAGGACCCTGAAGTTTTGAGAAAATTACCGGAACATTTTCCGAAAGAAGCGATTTTGTATCCTTACCCTTTATAGAAATCTTTGCCCAAACATAATTATCTTCAGTATATAAATCCTCTTTTGAAACACCGTTTTTATTTGCAAATCCCTCTCCTGCTCTGGTAAGATTATTATTTTCATCAAATGCAACCGATGCTATAGGACCTTTTACGGTTTTCACAACATCCGGCTGCGAAGCCGCAAGTCCGTCAACAATAACAGCTAATCGTCTTGGTGTCGCCATTACTTTTACGCCGTCATAAGACACGTTATTGTTATTCAAAAAAGTTTCAAATCCGTCTTTTAACTGGTTTATTGCCATGGGAATAAACTTGTACGGCAACTCTTCAACACCGACTTCCAGTAAATATTTACTCATTTATATTTCTCCATTTTCTAATTGTTATAATTCTTTTATAACACAAAAATTTAACTCATAATATTAAAATCTTCATCCCATTCGATTTCACCTATTTTTTCAATGGAATGGTAGTCATAAACATTTTCTATATATTTCGGGCTAAACATATTCTTTTTTGCAAGAATTTTAATTATTTCCGGCAAGAGTTTTGTACTCCCCGCTATTGTACCGTCCGAAGAAGTTGCTTTTTTGCCGTCATAAAATATTTTGGAATCAGCAAATGTTGTCTCCTTAATATCACTATATGTTATCGGGAGAGAATCACTTATCAGAATAACTTTATCCTCCGGTTTTGATTTAAAAAGAAGTTTCAAAGCATCATCAGACACATGAATCCCATCCGCAATAACTTCTGTATAAACATCATCTTTTACAAGAGCGGAAAGCGCAGTACTGTTTCCTCTATGCCGTATTCCCGACATAGCATTGAAAACATGCGTAACTCCGTCAACATCACCAAATCCTGTACAATGCCCTGCCTGAACCTTTATCCCTTTTTGTTTCAGATATTTTATCAAACCATTATCAAATTCCGGAGCCAATGTCACTATTTTTATGAAATCATCTTCAACCTTTTTATAATTCTCAACCGTGAGCGCCATAAAGTGTTTGGGATTATGTATTCCCTTCTTTTCGGGATTTATAAATATACCCTCAAGATGAACCCCAAGAATACTTTTTGATAATTTTGAAGCCTCTTTAATAATACCAATCTGACGATTTATGTTTGCTACAGAATCAGTTACAAGAGTAGGGAAAAAACCGTGTATACCCAGTGAGTATAATTTTTCTGCAAGGAATAAGATATCATTTACCCCTGCTTTATTAAAATCTACTCCGAATGCTCCGTGAAAATGTTGTTCAATTATAGGAAGAGTTCTCATTTACACACCCAAGAATATTTCTTTTACTTTTTCTCTGTCGTCAAAATGAATTGTCTCATTCGCAAGAATTTGGTAGTCTTCGTGTCCTTTTCCCGCTACTAATACAACGTCATTTGCATTTGCAATTTTATACGCTTCTTTTATTGCAAGTTCTCTATCCGGTTCTACAATGACATCAGAAACTCTCTTAAAACCTGCAAGTATATCCGTTATTATTTGGTGTGGATTTTCCGAACGAGGATTATCACTTGTTACAATAATTTTATCTGCAAGACTCTCTGCTATCGCACCCATCTTTGGACGTTTCGTTGCATCTCTATCACCGCCGCATCCAAATATACAGATAAGTTTTCCGCCATTTGGAGTAATTTCTCTTGCTGCCTTTAAGACATTTTCCAATCCGTCTGGAGTATGTGCATAATCAACAATTACGGTAGGTTTCTTCACTACTATTTCAAACCGACCGGCTACACCCTTTATCGTTTCAAGTGTTTCAATGCACTTTTTTATATCCATTCCAACTGCAAGTGCGGCCGTGATTGCAGCCAAAACATTATAGACAGAGAACATACCGTTCATAGAAAGATTAACCGGATATTCTTCACCTTTTATATTGCATATAAAAGATGCTCCATCATTATTAAACGTAATTTTCTCTGCTTTAACGTCTGCAGGCATTTTTATACCGTAAGTATACATACTGACTGTCGGCGAAACAACCTGCATAAACTTTGAAGCATACTCATCATCAGCATTTATTACGGCAAAATCACCGGAAACAAGTTCTTCAAACAATTTTGCTTTTGCCTGAAAATAATTATTCATCGTTATATGAAAATCCAAATGGTCTTGTGTAAGATTCGTTAAAATTGCACCGTTAAAATCACAATAATCAACTCTGTGCTGCGCAAGAGCGTGAGAACTTACTTCCATTACTACATTAGGAATACATTTTTCATTCATTTCATACAATAATTTTTGAAGTTCCGGCGCTTGAGGTGTAGTATGCTTTGCATCATGATAACCGTCTTCAGAGAAGAACTTGTGTCCGAGCGTCCCAATTAACCCGCATTGCTCGTTGTTTGCCTCGTATAACTTTTGAATAAGGTGTGTAACCGTTGTTTTACCGTTCGTACCTGTTACACCTATAAGATTAATCTTTTGTGACGGTGATGCATAGAACAAATCCGATATTTGAGCAATTGCTTCTGTTGTGTCATCTACGACAATTTGAGGAACATCAAGATTCAAACGTCTTTCCACAACACAAATACAAGCACCGTTATCAACAGCTTCCTCTGCGTACTCGTGACCGTCAACATGTTCACCGGTTAAGCATATAAACAAGTCTTCCGGATTCGTTTTCTTTGAATTATATGATATTCCCTGTATTTCGCTATCAAATTCTTCCATATTTACGAGTTCAATATAACTAAGATTATCAATCAAGGTGCTTAATCTCATGTTTGTTCCTTTCTCTATGCTTTATTTGTACTAACCTGCGGTTCCTTATCCGGTTGCAAATTTAAAATTCTAGCAATTTGGGTTGAAATTTCCTTAAATATAGGCGCAGCAACCGTATTACCCCAAATTTCCCCTCCCTGAGCGGAATCTACGATTACATATATCAAAACCTGCGGATCATTTGAAGGCATATAACCGACAATTGAAGTATACAATTTGTTTGTGTATCCGCTTCCGTTTTCTTTAGGTTTTATTGACGTACCCGTTTTTGCGGCAATATTAAAACTTGGATTTTTAATGGGTGATTTGCCTCTATTGATACTCTCAGTAAGCAAATCCGTCACAACCCGTGCATGCTCGGGTGACATAACCTGTATTCGCTTAATTTTCTGTTCCTCTTCCTCCGGAGAATACTTTATAACGTGAGGAGTCACCCTGACTCCGTCATTAGCCAGTGCCGAAACAGCCGATACCATCTGTATTGCAGTTACGGATGAACCATACCCGTAACCCATAGTTGCGTGGTCAGAGGCATCCCAACGGGAAGGACTCTTTAAAAGTCCGACGGACTCTCCCGGCAAATCAATACCCGTTTTTTCACCAAAACCAAACTTCTTGAGCATATCATAGTATTCTTGTTTTCCCAACATTTGGGCTACTATTACGGATGCAACGTTGCTTGAATGTTCAAAAAGATAAACTAAATCTATCATTCCGGGATTAGGATGACGAGCATAGTCATAATTCTTAATTGTCCACCAACCCACTTTAATTTTTCCGGTATCATTTATTCTTGAATATCTGTTAATTTTACCGAGTTCAATAGCCGACGCTACAGTAATCGTCTTAAACGTAGATCCCGGAGGAAATACATCCGTAAGAGTCCAATTTTTTATCTGAAAATTTGATGCATTTTTAAAATTATTCGGATCAAAATACGGATAAACGGCATAGGCAAGTATTTCTCCGTTTCTTGGATTCATTACAATAACTGCACCCCTGTGTGCATGAAATTTCTGAACAGATTTCATCAATTCTTTTTCACAAACATGTTGAACTGCAGCATCAATAGTAAGTGTTACATTTTTACCTCTCATCGGTTTTGTTGCCGCAACAGGGTCTGTGGTGATGTTATATATAACTTTTCCTTTTGGAGTCATTTCATAGGTTGCAGTCTTAGTTACACTTGCAAGTTTGTCTGCAGCAGTAAGTTCAACGCCCGATGCAACATCAGCATCAAAATTATAATATCCAAGAACATGCGCAGCCAAAGTTCCCTGAGGATATGTTCTTATACTCTTTTTATCCATAGGAATTTCTCTCAGTCCGAGTTTGGCAATCTCATCTCTTGTGTGTCTGTCAACATTCTTTTTTATTGATATGAGTGCGGTATTTTGTCTTAACTTTTCCGTCAAATCGTATTGAGAAATTTTAAGTATCGGTGCAAGTATTTTTGCCAATTCCTCCGGAGTATGTACAAAATCGGCTTTTCTCGCAAATATATCATAATAAACTGTATCCGTAGCAAGTTTTATACCATTTCTGTCATAAATATCTCCGCGCATTACAAATGAACTGCCTCGACGCTGATTCTTCGCAAGATTCCTCTTATGTCTGACATCCAGCACTTGCACGCAAAACAAATAGAGCACGAACAATAAGAGGGCGCACAAAAATATAAGTTGTAATCCCATAAG
>JAFXYU010000253.1 GCA_017541565.1 bacterium
AATCTGGATTATAGGTGGTGACGGATGGGCAAATGATATCGGATACGGCGGTATTGACCACGTTCTTGCTCAAAACAAAAACGTTAATATCCTCGTTCTCGATACGGAAGTTTACTCAAATACCGGCGGTCAGGCTTCTAAATCAACACCTACAGGTGCTGTTGCAAAATTCGCTACAGGCGGTAAGAGAACATACAAGAAGAATATGGGCTTAATGTCTATGTCTTACGGCTATGTTTACGTTGCATCAGTTGCACTCGGTGCAGACAGAAACCAAACACTCAAAGCATTCTTGGAAGCAGAAGCTTATGACGGACCTTCCATCATATTTGCTTACGCTCCTTGTATCGCTCACGGTATTGATATGTCTAAGACTCAGACAGAACAAAAACGTGCAGTTGAAGCAGGATACTTCCCGCTTTACAGATACAATCCGGCTGCAGAAGTACCGTTCAGTTGGGATGCTAAAGATCCTAAGGGTGAATATCAAGACTTCATCAGAAGCGAAGGCAGATATAAATCACTCCTGAAGACAAATCCTGAAGCCGCTGAAGAGTTATACTCTCAAGCACAAAAGGATGCCGAAACCAGAATGAATGTCTATAAAGCAGTCGGTGCATTGCTTAAATAGAAAATGGTATATAAATGAATGGGGCGAAGCCAATCGGCTTCGCCCCATTTTTATTATCAAATTTACTAATCTTTTACCTTCAATTCGCAGCACATTTGACAAGCGCCAAATGTTCCGCCTGAGGCTTTCAAATTCTTTCTGAAACAGCAATAATGTGGCGCATTAAATAATTCTTTTATTGATTTTTCCCTGACATTTCCGATTTTTTGAGACAAGCAGGGATAAACGTAACCTTCCGGATTTATAAACATATTGTTATAAGGGAAAGTACAAGGTTCATAAATTTCATTTACAGGTTTATCCGCAGGCAGAGTAAAAAACTTTTCTATTGCATCCGACGGATTTTCAGAATACTCAAACTTAGGAGAAAACCTTATCTTTGTTTTACCGTTTAAACCTTCAATTTCTTTATAAACTTCTTTGAAATGTTCAATATCAAAATAAAGTTTTATCGGATAATTTTCCGAAAAGGCAGGGATAAAACTCTCCTGCAAAATAGAATTTTGTTTCAAATTATTGTTACGCAAAAAAGAAATCGAAAGGAAATTAAACCCCATATCATCACAAAGTTTATACAACTTTACCAAATCATCAAGGTTGTTTTCAAGAACTATTGTTTTAATATCAACCATTTGATTTTTTTTTGCTGATTTAAGTTTTTCCAAATTAAAAACGATTTTATCAAATATTCCTTCCTTACCCCTATTTTTATCATGAGTTTCGCCATATCCGTCAAGTGATACGGAAAGAAGCAATAAATGATATTTTTTAAAGGCGGAAATAATTTCATCATCAATTAAAACACCGTTTGAAACCACATGAACTTTCCCCCACAATTTTTTAGAAGCGTACTTGAAAATTTCTATAAAATCCGTTCGAATTAGAGGTTCGCCTCCAACAAGAGTCGCGAGAGAATAAAAAGGCAGTTGGTCAATAACTTGTTTCCATTCTTTTGTTGTTAGTTCACGTTTATTTCTGTCCGATCCCACATAACAATAGGGACAAGAAAGATTGCACCTGTATGTAAGTTCCAAAAAATATCTCAACGGAATCTTTGCCCTGCCGAGAGGACTTGAATAAGAAAGCATTGTATAAAAATCTCTTGCCCAATCGAACAGGTTTGAATAATTCATAAATCCCTCTTACTTCTTAAACCCTTTATTTACCCTTATATTAGCACAAAGTTCAATGTTTGTTTACCTATATAAATATATTATTATATAGAATCCTCATCGCTCAAACCTTCCCCTCTTTATTCTTTGTGTTGATTTATAAAGAGGGTTTTTTTTGTAATAAATAAAATGTATTAATATTAGTTCCATTAAAATTTTCGACTCATATTTTTTAATTAGTGTAAACTTTTGTAACAATTTTTCAAACATGCCTAAAGTTTAGACCGAAACGTGCCGTAATTCATGGTGTAAGTTTTGGCTGAACTATATCTATATTGAAAAATAAAGGAGTAAGATTATGACCAAGTCGGTTGATGAAATCAAAATTGGCGGAAAAGTTATTAACTTTTCGGAATTAAGACAAGCATTAAAATCTAAAAAGGTGGAAAATTCCTCTGTTTTTGATGCACTTGATAAAGCAGACGGAAAAGCGGATCATCAAGTTTCAGATGAAGCGATTAATGCTTTTATCGCAAATATTAAATTCTTTGGTCAAAAACATAACAAAAAAAATCTTGGTAAAAGGGAGTACAAAAATGCAAACTCTCTTTTAACTGCTTTTGGAATAAATCTTAGCGGAATTTCAAAGAAACAATTAGGTATAGAACTTGATAATATAATCAAAAGCGCCCGCGATAACGGAGAACTTACGGGTGACAAAACGACTAACAAGGGAAAAACAACAACAGAAGAAACAGAAAATTCAAAAAGAACAGACGGAATTACCGGCGGAAATGCTGTTGTAGGGGATAAAGTTGTTAAAGGCATCGGAGATCAAGGTGACGAAGGTAAGGTTGGCGACGGCACTAAAGGTCAAGGCGACGAAGGTAAGGTTGGCGACGGTACCGGAGATCAAGGCGATGAAGGTAAAGTTGGCGACGGTACTAAAGGTCAAGGCGATGAAGGCAAGGTTGGCGACGGTACCGG
>JAFXYU010000254.1 GCA_017541565.1 bacterium
GGCGCAGTATAGACTTTTCGTGGCAAGGTAAAATAATTGGTAATTTCCAGCAAAAGCAAATGGAGGGAATAAAACATTAACGTCTTAAAGGTCTTCTTTTTTTTTGTATATGTAGAACCCCAAACGATAGGCGTAGCCTTCGCGCAGTATGGACTCCGTTAAAAGCAATTTTATGGAGTAAGAATAACTCCGACACCTACGTTTTGTGCTGCCCCTTTATAGTTGCCTGTATTATATTTTAATATTGGCATAGCATTTTTTCCGAAAAGTTTTTTAATTCCGATTACAATACTTGCTGTCACGGAAGTTTTATCATCTGTTGTTTCAAAATCTTCATAACCGTGTTCTTTTACTTTTATAGCAGAAACCAGAGTTGAAATATTAAAGATCTTTGTATCAATTTTGCCCAATACACCAACAGCCGTTGTTCTTCTTGAAGTCTTTAAACCATCTGAATATTTTGTTGATATTTTGCTTGTTGCTGCATTTGCTGAAATATCAGCACTTAAATCTTCTGATTTAAATGAGATACCGCCTTTTGCTTTAAATGTGAGTTCCTTTTGATCCGTTATTCCGGCGCTATCGCCATAAATTCCGTATTCTGCTGCAAATCCGCCGTTTATTGACAAATTACTGTCAGAAAAATCTCTTTTGCCTTGTACTAAGCCTCTTACGTATTTATATTTTTCATCATTATACTGTTTTAGGCCGGCAGAACCGATAAATGTGTTACCGTATTTGCCATACATTTCCAGATATTTATTTTTCTCTTTCTCACCATCCACCTCTTTATGATAGTACATTCCGTATGCACCTGTTGAGAACTTCTTATATCTGTAGTCTACAGAAGCACCGTAGCTTCCTATGTTGTTTTCATCTTCAATGGTTTCCCTTATGTCTCCGGTAAAATTCAAAGAACTGTTTTTAAAAACTTTTGTGTATTGAATGGCTCCGTGTATATCGCTGTTTTCAGAACCGGCATTAACAGTCCCTTTTATGTGCCAATTTCCCTTATTTGTTTCATTTAATGTCCGAAAGTCTATATTATAATTAACTATGGCACTTGCAGAATTTTTATCATCCGAATTTTCAGAACTTGTACTTGTTTCGTTTTCTTCTTCGGCAGAATTTTCGCTGCTCTCATTAAGTTGTTCGGATTTGGGTTTAAAAGCGTTATTACCGCTAAGTCCAAAGGTTTGGCGCATTCTTGCTTTTTTCCCGTTACCATAAGATATATCTTTTTCCTCAAAATTTTGGGCATAGTCTTCAGCATCAGGATTTTCTTTCAAATGATCCTCCACCAATTCCTTTAAAGCATCAATTTTGTATACGGTATCCCAATGGCTGACACCTTTTTTTATTTTTGATGCTTGTTCTTCTTCTAAAGCGTTAATCTGCTGTGTATAAGGATTTCCGACAGTACCGATTGATAAATCTGCTTCTATTTTTTTATTAAGTTCAAATGCTGCAGTACCGTACTCGTTGATTGCATCATCCTTGTTTACATCATCGTTGATTGTATCATCCTTGCTTACTTTATCAGAAATCTCAACGGTGTCTTCATTATCTTGAGATTCGTCGTTTTCTGCGGGATTTCCAAAGATGGATTCTTCACTTTCTGTTTTCAGCAGTTTTGAAACATCATCAACCCCGAAAAAATCCAGCAATGCCGGAAGTTCGGATTCATCTATATAGGCATCCTTATTTGGATTCAGTTTATCTTGCATGTTTAAAATAGCGTTGGCTATCTCGCTTCTAAACGATGTTATTAAGTACTTATCCATAATATCCTCTGTTCCTTATACAATATAAAAGTTTGTTTATTCAAAAAAATTGCTTAAAAATGTATTAATATTTACAAAACTTTATACAAAAATTTATCTGTAATTTTATCTTTTTTATTAAAATTAACCGTGATACAATAATGATTACGAGGGAATTATTATGATAAACAGAAAATCCAGAGATGAAATAAAGAGAATGCGACATGCCGGGCATATTGTTGCACTCGTTCATAAAAAAATGAGAGAAGTAGTAGAGCCTGGTATTTCGACTCTCGAACTTGATAATATTGCATATAAAGTTATCAAAGAAAACAAAGCAATTCCTACTTTCTTGGGATATAACGGATTTCCCGCAAGCATTTGCGCATCAATAAACGAAAAAGTTGTACACGGGATTCCGAACGAAAAAGAAATTCTTAAAGAAGGTGATATTATTGCGATTGACGTAGGTGCAACCTATGGCGGTATGGTAGGAGATAGCGCTTGGTCTTATGCTGTCGGTAAGATTTCCGAAGAAAAACAAATGCTTATGAAAGCAACGGAAGAGGCGTTGTTTGCAGGTATCTCCAAAATGAGAGCGGGAAATGTTTTAGAGGATATTTCAGGCGCAATAGAAGATGTTGCAAACTCGTATAATTTGGGCATTGTACGCCAATACGGCGGACACGGTGTAGGACACCAAATGCATGAAGATCCGTTTTTGTTTAATTACCGAACGGGTGATGATACACCGATAAAATCAGGTTATGTTATTGCAATTGAGCCTATGTTAAACCTCGGGTGCGATGATGTTTTTGTGGAAGAAGACAAATGGGGTGTTGTTACAAAAGACAGAAAAGCATCCGCTCACTTTGAACATACAGTCCTTGCAACAGAAGACGAACCGATACTAATGACAACATTAATGGAATAGATAATATTAATTAAAAAACAAGGTCGGGCATCTGCCCGACCTTGTTGTTTGTTAAAATATAAACTGATTTTACCATCCGTAATCAGCAGCGTAATCTAAGTAAAAATTGTTCTTTTTGTCTACAATTCTTCCGCTACTTTCTTCTGAATCAGGTTTATAGTGTGATAAACTGGGGTCATTAACATTTGTAATATCGCTGTCATCAAGTACTGTAACCGTTTTATTAGTTTTATTATCTTTAACGTCATTATTTTTGTTAGTATTTATTTTGTCTAAAAAGCCAATAATTTTATTAAATAAACTTTGGTCTTTTACGACCATTGTATGATTTTGGTCATCCATATAGTAATTAGCAGAAGCACATTTACCGTCACTATTCTTTTTATTTGTGATAAACAAACTTCTGAAATCCAGTTGAGTTGCTCTGCCTTCAAATCTGAAAGTGCGTTCGCTTCCACTTGCCATTTTAATTGTAATAGTTGTTCCGCTCATAAAAATCTCCTTATAATATCTCGTATGTATATATAAAGTATCTACTTTTTAAAAAATTGCCTTTTTTGTTACAGTCTGTTAAGAAATATTACGAAACAATTCTTGCAAAAAACGTATAAATGCTTTTATGTCGTTATTTTCCTCCCTACTGGACAAAAAAAATTCAGCGGTATAGAATTGGTTAGAAATATAAATTAGAGGTTTATAATGGATCAAATTATTAAAGTTGCATGGGAACTTAATGAAAGTACAGATAACCGATACAAGCTCGTTTATGAAATTGCCGAGCTTGCTAAAAAATTGGTTGATGAAACTCAAATGAAGAAAGCCCGAGACGAGTTCGGTTTTGAAGAAGTTGCAGTGAGTGAAAATCCTTTGAAAAAAGAAAATCCTGTAGAACACGCAATTATGGTTAAGGCTTCGGAAGCGGACGATACGGAACTTGTCGGATAAAGGAAAAAGGAATTAAAAAACAAAAAACTCTCACCTGCAGCGGGTGAGAGTTTTTTTATGTAAATATTTCTTTACAAAATATAATTTAAGCGCAATTTTAAACCTTCACGGGTTTTAGAAGAAAGGTAGGTCGATATGAATAAAAACAGTAAAAAATTAATGAACCTTATATGGGGGCTGTAATTGATGGTTAACGTTGCAGCAATATTTTCAACTCTTGGAAACCCAAATTCGCTTATTCCTCTTGCAATAAAAGATACTGCATCCAGTACCGGTATGACAGTCGGATCTTTTATTACCGGAAAAGAAGAAGGGCAAGACAGGTTTATAGATGAAGTGGGAACAGAGGCTCTTTGGCTTTTGGGAATCCCCGGATTTAAGTGGTTGTTTGATAAAACAATATATAAGGCAGCCAAAATTGATTCCAAGTTTGACGTCAGGAACTTGGACAACAAAGAAATATTTGAGAAAATTCAGCAATATGCCCCGACAGAGGATATCAAAAATAATTTAGCCAAAATATCAAGACAACAAAATAGGACAAAAAACATTGCCTTAGCCAAATTTTTTATTTCGACCGGACTTACAATTGCTACTTATATAGGACTTACTAAGGCTAAACATCATTATACCGAGCAAAAAATCAGAAAGAATATTCTGAAAGAAGAGGATAAAAGGAAAAAGGCAGAAGAAAACAAGCAAAAGAATCCGGCCTTCAAGGGTATCGGAACTTTTGTAAGGAATTTTGCGTATTCTCCCGTTAAGAATATGTGGATTTTAGACGGCGCAATTACTACGGAAAGATTGGCGGATTCAAGGTCGCCTCAAGAGTTTGCGGGTTACGCAATAAAAGAAGCATCATTACTTCTTATGTTATATTATGTCGGCGGAAAAATTCAGGAATTTTGTGAAAAGCACGCACATAAAAAATACAACAAATCTATAGGATTGGATGCAAGGGTATTGGAAAGTAAAACTCTCCAAAAAGCATTTGAGGACGGCTCAATTATGCAAAGTTTGGAGGAATTTGCCAAAGTTAAAGAAAAAGGCGATGCGGCAATTTACGAATTTCTGCACAAACACCCGGATAATTACATTGTCAAATATGCGAAAAAATCGGATATTATACAAATGTATAAAAAACCGAACAAATGGTATGAAATATTCAAGAAACCCGAAGTAACGGATAAAATTGATACGAGAAAATTTATCGACCTTGAGGATATTAAGGGAGTTGATAATAAGTTGAGTACGCTTTATAAACAGTACAAAGAGGCAATTTCAAAAGGTGAAACCTCTGAAAAGTTCTTTAAAGGTGTGAAGAAGTTAAAACGGGGTTCAATTATAATGAACATCGGAACAAGTATGGTTGTACTCGGACTTTTGACTCCGGCAATAATGGTGGCAAAAAGGCTTGCCGATAAAAACGATATTGAGTTCCATACCAAAAAGCAGATAAGAGAACAAATGAGGGAAGAAGGGCTTATTGCGTAGTTATAAACTCAAACCCGCCTCCTGTATTCAGAAGACGGGCAGATCATACACTCCTGTGGGGCAGAATGTATGTCATGAAACTTTTTTGACGACCAGTGTATGAGATAAGGGAATACCACCCTGAACGGCAGGACGATTTACTACCTGCCCTTTTATAAACATAACAGTAGAGCCTCCGCCGTCCAAATTCATTGCGTTGATACAGCCGAGACCTTTCATTATATTTGCGAGTTCGTTAAGCGTAAGTCCGACGGATGCACCTTCTCTGCCGTCAGCAGTCAGCATTATAAGGTTTCCGTCTTTTGTATAGCCGATTGCGGTGCGGGGATTTCTGCCGCCGACGGATGCAAGTTTTTGCTCCGTCATGTCAACATAAACTTCACCGTTTTTGACTAAATACGGACCGCCACTTATTATATGGTTAACGTTTTCCCATTCGGGGTTGAGTTTTATATCAAGTTTAACTTTTCTTGCGTTTTCAATTGCTTTTAATTTGCTTTCAGGTCCTACGATTACAAATCCGTTTTCCGGTATTGAACAGGTTTCGGTCGTAACTTTTACGATTTTGCCATCGCTGACAACAATCTGCATACCATATTTCGGACTGGGCGGAGTAATTGCTCCCCACTCTCTTGTATATACGATTGAATGAGTCGATAGCATTCTAGGTTGATTAATGTTATCAATTTTCAAATCTCCTTTGTTGGTTTTTACTTCTGCTCTGAGTTGAACTCTTGCCATATCAAATCCGTTATCAAAGATTCCCATTGCGACTCTGTCGTAAATCGGACCTGTATACATTTTTTTGTTTATCATTAATGTTCCCAAAGGAGTTCCCGTTTGAGGTTTAAAATAACCGCCGTTGATTGCTACGATAGCGTTTTCTCTTTCTGCAATTCCTGAGATTTTTCTGCGAGAAGCGAGTGTTTCTGATGCGGTAGCAGGTTCAATCTGCAGACTGCTGCTTGCGCCGCAGATTTCCACAACATTGATTCTGACGGGCCTTCCGTTAAAATATTTTATCATCCTTATATGTTTAACCCCGTTTTCGACATTGTTGATTGTATAGTTTTTATACTTCGCAAAAATTTCTTCCTCAAAAATTTGCTCTTGAATTTGCTCTCTTTCTTTCAAAAGTTCTATGGTAGGCGGTGTAATCCCGGTAATTCCGCTTATATCTTTAGCGGAAATCCATAAATTCTGAGTGAACAAAAGGCAAATAGCAATACCTATTCCTGCCGCACTGGTTGCGGTTTTTTCCGCTTGGGGTCTCTGTAGAAGTATAGTATCCATGGCTCTCACCTTATGGTTTAGTAACGGATACCTTTTTTTTTAGAGAGTGGTGTGGGGCTGTAACACTCAGGGTAAATATATTAAAAATGTATTTACTTTCGCGTTTATTAGAGTATACTATCTCTACTTTTATTATACCATACACTTAATCGTTTAGCAAGTGGTCTGTGTGTCAAAAATAGTAATACTTTAGGATGATTTTTAAAATGGTTAAAAATACACTTAATATTTTATTTCTTGTTATTAAAGGGTTTTGGATAAGTTTGTGTTTTTGCGATAAAAATGTGTGTTTTTTGAGAATAATTACCCGATTAAATGTTGTCCTGGTGCAATAAACATGCTAAAATGTTTGTAGTGTTTAAGAAACAATGGTAAAGGGTTTTTAAAAAGGATATTATTATGAAGTTTAAATATATAAAGTCATTATTAATGCTTATATTGTTGGCAAGTATGTTTACAACCGGCGGTATATGTTATGATAGAGCGCAGGCTCAACCTGCTGCTCAGTCTGTTGCCGCAGCAAAGCAAGTTGAAGCGATAAAAGTTGCACCGCTTACGGTTGTGGACAATCCTAAGGCTTATTTGAATAAAAACATTGTAATGAAAGCGAAGTTTGACAAGTTCTCAACTTTGGGACTTGATTATAAACCCGCATTCAAGTCTTCGGAGGATTACATTTCATTTTTGATTAAGCGTGATGATACAAGTTTTAACATTCCGCTTTCGGAAATGAAGTTGTTTTTGAAGCGTACAACTGCGGAAAAGTTTATTGATTTGAAGACAAATGATGAAATTGAAATAAAAGGATTGGTCTTTTCGGATGCATTAGGTGATGCGTGGGTTGATGTTCAGGATATGAAGATTACTCAAAAAGCACCTGATGAAGAAAAAAAGTAGTGTGAATTAAAAAGGATTTATAATATGTCGGAAGTAAATAATGAAAAAGATAAGGTTTTTTTGGCAATCCATGGTCATTTTTACCAACCCCCCAGGGAAAATCCGTGGCTCGAAGCAATAGAGGAACAGGATAGTGCGCATCCTTTCCATGATTGGAATGAAAGAATTAATGCGGAATGCTATAACCCGAACTCTGTTTCTAAAATAGTAACATCCGATAATCAGATTTTGAATGTAGTTAATAACTACGAATATATGAGTTATAACTTTGGTCCGACACTTTTAAGTTGGATGGAAGAGTTTGCACCGCTTGCTTATGAGAGGATAATTAAGGCTGATATTAATTCAAGAAAAGTTCATTCCGGACACGGGAATGCTATAGCACAGGTCTACAATCACATGATTATGCCGCTCGCTTCGGAAAGAGATAAACAAACCCAAGTAAAATGGGGTATAAAGGATTTTGAATATCGTTTCGGAAGAAAGCCGGAGGGAATATGGCTTGCTGAAACTGCTGTTGATGATGATACTCTTCGTGTTTTGGTTGAAAACGATATTAAATTTACAATACTGTCGCCGTATCAGGCTCAAAGCATCAGAAAAGAAGGTGAGGAGACATGGCAAGACGTAAGTTGGGGAAATATTGATCCTGCACGTTCATACAGATACTATATCAAATCCGCTCCCGGAAAATTTATCGATTTGTTCTTTTATGACGGCGCAATTTCGCGTTCTGTAGCGTTTGACGAATTATTAAAGGACGGAAACAAGTTTGTAAGCAGATTAAAAGACGGGATTTCAACACAAAGAAACTATCCTCAGTTAATAAATATTGCAACAGACGGCGAAAGTTACGGTCATCATACAAAATTCGGGGATATGGCGCTTTCATACGCCGTAAAATTGAAGGTTAAGGATTCCGGCTTTGTTATTACGAATTATGCTGAATATCTTGAAAAATACAGAAGCAGCTGGGAAGTCGATATTAAACCGGTTTCTTCTTGGAGTTGTTTCCACGGAGTGGGAAGGTGGAGCGATGATTGCGGATGTTCGACAGGCGGTCATGCAGGATGGAACCAAAAATGGAGAAAACCGTTAAGGGCTGCTCTGGACTATCTTAGAGATGAGATGGTTGACTTGTATAAAAAGCATGGTAAAAAATATTTTAAAAATCCCGAGGATGCGAGAAACAACTATATAAACGTTATTCTTGACAGAAGTGATTCAACTATAAAAAGTTTCCAAGAGGAATATTTCCTGGTGGAATTAGATGATGAACAAAAAGTTCGTGCAATGGAATTGCTTGAGATTCAGCGTCAGGCTATGCTTATGTATACCAGTTGCGGTTGGTTTTTCTCGGAAATTTCCGGAATTGAAACCGTACAGATTATGAAATATGCAGCAAGAGTTATGCAACTTGCAAAGAGATTTGTTAAAAAGGATTTGGAAACAAAATTCCTTGAGATTTTAAGTGAAGCAAAGAGTAATATTCCTGAATACGGCACAGGAAAAGACGTTTATGAAAGATTTGTACGGCCTTCAATTGTCACACCGAAACAGATTGTGTGTCTTTGGGCAATTTCTTCTCTTTATTCGGATATAGAAGATGACGAAAATGTATACTGTTACAGAATAAAGAAAAAATCTTATAAAGAAGTTAAGAAGGGCGATTCCAAACTAATTGTAGGTCATATTGAGATAGAATCCAAAGTTACTCTGGAAAAATCTAATATGACGTTTGCACTTTTACAATTCTCAGGCGGAGATTTCCACTGTGCAATTAAAGAATACTCGGAGAACTTCTCTGAAATGAAAAAGGAATTGATTAGAACATTCCTCGTTTCACCATTAACTGAAATTATCCGAAACATTGACAGTTATTTCGGTAAAGAATACTTTACTTTGAAAGATATATTTATTGAAGAAAGGCGTAAAATCCTTCAAACAATGCTTAAAGGTAAATTGCAAATATTCTCCAATACTTATGAATCTATGTACAACGAAGGGAAAGGTTCAATATATCAGATGCAGGGTCTTGGACTTGCTATACCTGAAGAATTTAAGATTTCTGCACAATACGTTCTTACGAAACAGTTTAACGAATTGTTCCTAAAAACAAGAGGATTTATTGATGCTGAAACCGTTCAACAGGCTGCGGATATTAATTTCGAAGCGAAGAAAATTGACGTAGAGATAGATAAAACTCCGACATCAAAAGTGTTCAGCAAGAAGGTCGCTCAAAATATTAACAGACTTTCTTATGCTCTTGATATTCAGCAGGTTGATGCGACACTTGAACTTTTGGATTGCCTGACAAAACTGGAACTAAAGGTGGATATTGCGGAAGCGCAGAGTTATTTCTTCTCAAAAATTGTAAAACAGTTGCCGGAAATGATTCAAAGTATTTCCAGTCAGGCTGACAGAGATTTAATCACTATGCTGTTCGAAATCGGAGAAAACTTGAATATCAATATGGCATACTATAAACAGCAATTTGATAAAGTTCTTGTAAACAGTAAAGCGGCAGACTAATTATTCAATAAGGGTTAACAAAACAACAGCCTGAGATTCTATTGCGAGTTTTTCTCCGACAGAATCAAGATGTTCTTTTGTTTTTGCTTTAACGGATATATCTTCTTCCGTAATTTTGAGAGCGGATGCCAAAACTTTTTTGATTTCAGGGATAAAAGGCATCATCTTAGGAGCCTGAGCAATTATGTTTGTATCAAGGTTATTTATGATATATCCTTTTGATTTTATCCTTGAATAAACTTCTTTTAAAAGTTCAATGCTGTCTGCATCCTTGTATTTGGGGTCTGTGTCAGGGAAAAGCGTTCCGATATCGGGAAGTGCAACGGCACCTAAAAGAGCATCAATTATTGCGTGAGTCAGAACATCTGCATCGGAATGTCCCAAAAGACCTTTTTCATAAGGAATTTTCACTCCGCCGATAATCAAATCGCGGTTTTCTTCAAGCCTGTGTATATCGTATCCTATACCTACTCTGAATCCTTTTTTCATAAAAACCTCTTTTTAAAGTATACTCTAAAAAACATTAAAAAACTTGCCTTAATATTTCTTAACAAACTAAAGGGGAAAAAGGCAATTTTTTGTAGTTTATATACTTTATATATATGTAAGAGATAAATAAAGAGAGATATTAAAATGGCAGAATTATACGACGCAATTGAAAGAAATAAAAAACCGGCAGGAGCAATCGAAATACCTGAAGATTTCAAATTCTATTATCTTAATAAACAAGACCATCAGATGAGATTTAATAACGGCGGCGACCCTATTTATGCTGTTTTTGCAAAGATTGACGAAAGACCGCTTTCTAAAATTGCAAGAGATTTCGTAAGAGAACTTGCTGACGATTCTATCAGATTTATCTCTACTTTGGTTAAATAATTATTTTAAAAAACGGGCGGCTTCATTTTGAAGCCGCCCGTTTTTTATTTTTAAAATTATATCCCCTGCTTATTATATCTCTCTTCATCATAAGCGATAATTTCAGACATTGACTGCCAATTGTCATAGATTTCTTCGGGTTTAAAATATATATTAATTTCTCTTTCTGCACTTGCTGTTGAATCAGATGCGTGAACAATATTGTATTCCATAATTTGAGCAAAATCAGCACGAATTGTTCCGACATCAGCATTCAAAGGATTTGTTGCACCGACAGTGTGACGAACACTTTCTACGGCATTGTATCCTTCAACAACCATTGCAACAATCGGACCGCTTGTAATATAGTAAATTAGTCTGTTATAAAAAGATTTGCCTTGGTGTTCTTCATAATGTTTTGCAGCCATTTCAGGTGTAACTTGCAAAAGTTTCATACCGACAATTTTGAAACCTTTATCCTCAAATCTTTCGATAACTCTGCCGATTAGCCCTCTCTTTACTCCGTCCGGCTTAATTGCTACGAAAGTTCTTTCTTCTGATGCCATAAATACTCCTCCTCTGATTTAATTACCTTCATTAGACCATAAATCAGGGCAAATGTAAATAGAAGGGGGTATAAGAAAAAGAAAACTTCTTTTTGGACAAAAAGAAGCAAAAACTTTTAACAAACGGTCGGGGGTGCAAAAAGTAACTACGCAATTATATTAAAATTACAAGCACCCCTCAAAATAAAACTACCCAATAATATGTTTATTAGAGGTAAAGTTGGCAAAATTTTGCCAACTTTACCAATTACTTATTTTGCTTTTTGCTTTTTTGTTGTAGTATATTAATTGTTCGTGTCGGAGTGGCAAGGACTCCGTTGATAAACAAGATTTGAAAATTAAATATATGTCGGAGTGGCGAAATTGGTAGACGCGCATGATTCAGGTTCATGTGAGTAACATCTTGTGGGTTCGAGTCCCATCTCCGACATTATATTTAATTTGTCAGATAATGCCTGAGTTACAAGTTTTTAATATACATTTAATTAAAAATACCTATTTCTTTAATTCATAAGTTGGATTTAACCAATCTTTAGCTATACCCACAAATGTAAACGGAAGATCATTCCCGCTCCATCTGCCTTTATACCTATACAAATATTATTTTTATTATCCTTGATAATGTTATTAATAGTAATTGACTGGTTGATAGTTTCTAAAAATATTTAACGATTCCAGGCTTCTTGATACATTCATAATAGTATAACAATGGATTTTACATAATTTGCAAGCAAATAAAAATTTTCAACTAGCAAAAAATTTTTTTACTTGTTTTTATTCCAATATGGAAATATATACTTTACCCGCAAATATTAATATTGATTTTAAATCAAAATATCAACCAAGAATCGGCAAAACTCTTAAAGATGTTATATCATTAAATGCCGGTCGCAAAACTTACGGCTCGGATGCTTTTATATCCTCAAATTCCTCTAAGCAGAAAAATATAAAAACGGCTGTTTTGAGTACACTGAGCGGTGCAACTGCACTTGTGACAGGCTGTGTTGTCAAAGAAAATTTGAAAGTTGGTAGTAAAGAATTTGCAAAACAAGAGAAAAAGGATTCTTTAAAAAATGATAATTTAAAATTTGAGTATAAGAGTTCATTTAATAATATTCCGGATTATTCGTACCAAGCAGCACTTATTAGTGGTGAAGAATATGGTATTTACTCACCGAAAAAAACCGAGGAGTTTGCTGACCATCGGGTCAAAGTAACCGAATATATAAACTCTTTACCTGAAAAAATTAAAAACAATGAAATTGCTCAAGTAGTAATAAATGACGCTTTAGAATCCGGAAAAGACAAACTTGATATTGAAAAACTTTATTTGATGTATGCAATTACCGACGAAAAAGTTTTTGAGAATTGTTTTGAAAATAAAACAGAAAAACAGCAAAACCATAACTTCAAATGTATAAAATATTTATCTGCAAATATGCCTAAAGATTCTTTGTATAGAAGTTTCTTTGAACCGCTAAACAATTATTTGGAAAAAGGGATTTTACTGAATGATGATAATATGGTTGATGAGAAATTTGCAAAAAGTTTCATTGGCACTATAAACAAAACAATAAAGTCCATAAAACTCAAAAAACTAAAAACTATTCACGGAGATACATATTATGCGGACTATGATGTATCAAAGCATATAAATCCAACGATATTGCGTGCTGCTAAAAATGAAGATGGAACTCTGCAATCGGATTATATAGTTCCTGCTGCCAAATTATACGCAAAATTACAAACAACAGGTATAGAAAGGGATTCGTTCACTCCCTTGAGTCCTACTACAATGTCGATACACAGATTAACAAATTCTGAAGAAATTTTATACCAAATTTTAAAAGAAATTAAAGATAATACGTTAAAGAATTACGGTACAATTTTTAACGGTTATATGGATGGGCTGTTGAACAGATTAGATGTTGAATTAAATTCATATTCTATAATTTCCGAAAGCAAAACTATGGAGAGAATTTTATCTCCCGAATTAAAACTTAAACTCGGATTCGAACCAAAATTGGCGGATTTGCCATTAGAAACAATTTTGGAAAACAGTTCTCGTGAATATGAACAGTTTAAGACAGAGAGTTATGAAAACATACCGCTTCTAAGATATATACTGCACGGGGATCCTTCCAAAGAGGAACTTTACAATTTCTTGGTTCATGTGACAGCAGATGAAACACTGGGCAAAAAATTGGTAAAGGAATTTCAAACAGATGCCAGAATCGGAATTTCGATAAAAAATCATATTATTGAAACTTTTGGCGGTAATACAGAAGGAAGACGACTGTTTGATAAATGGTACAATGACGATGTTTACGGCTACAGAAAGGCTTATTCCGAATATTACAAACAGGAAGTATATGAAAAAGCCAAAAATTTGATGACAATCGTTAAACAATCTCCTAATATTGCCCCGTGGGCATTTCTAAATAAAGCAAAAGAACTTGGAGTTGAGCCGACTCTTGGAAAACTGCCAAAAGATTTTGATAATTTGGAAGATTTTAGGTTATTAATACAAGAACTTATAAAATTGGATAAAGAAACCGACAATCATTCTTTCAAGAGAAAGTATCCATACTACCAAGACATTGAATATTTTATTACTGTTAACGATAAAAAGTATCAAGTTGAAAAACTTCGAGGCGGAATGTCTGCAAAAACTAAATACAAAGTTACACCGGAAAATGGTGATTCTTATATAATAAAATTTAATGAGTACGATGCAATAGGAAACACTTGGAGAAGTACTCAAATTAGAGAAAATCAGGCTATGAGAGCGGATTCTCCATATCTTGATGCTTTAGTTGACTTTTATTTGAAAGAAAACAAATGTCCGAATACGGCAGATATAAAATTCTTTGATTACAAAAGTAAAGCGGTAGTTTATAAAGCAACTAAAGGCAAATTACCAAATTTTGATGATAATTTGTACACAAATCTTTTTATATTTAATAATTCAAAATTAGCAGAAGATGTAAGTTCTCTGGGAATCATTTTAAACGATATAAATAACGGAAACTTTATAAAAGATAAAAACGGCAAATATATACTTGTTGACACAGGTCATGCCGAATACTCGCATCCTTTCCGACCAATGATACCCGGCATTCATATCTCTTTGAATAATTTGTGCGGAAGAGAATTGCGTTAAGCCGTTGCAATTCATGCCTAAATTTGCCAATATCTTTCTGTCACAAGGTTCCTGTTTAGTAACCATAACAATGCTATATTATTTGTTGAGCCAAAAGCCCAACCTACAAGATACAAGACAAGCCCCATACGACATTACTTAATGAATTAAAATTTTTAGAATAACAATAAATACTACTGCCAGTATAATAAAACCGGTAATTCCAATAAAAATGATTGTTAATTGATTAAGTATTTCTTCTTTTGTTTTATATAAAGGATCTGCTCCTAC
>JAFXYU010000255.1 GCA_017541565.1 bacterium
ATACTTCCATTTCTCCGAATCTTTGTCCGCCGAACTGAGCCTTACCACCAAGCGGTTGCTGTGTAACCAGCGAGTAAGGACCTGTTGAACGAGCGTGAATTTTATCATCTACCAAGTGAACAAGTTTAAGGATATAAGAAAGACCTACCGCAATCGGCTCATCAAACGGTTCACCGGTTCTACCATCAATGAGGTAAACCTTACCGTCTTCTCTTACCCAATCGCATCCGGATTCTTTAATACCTCTCAAGAGTTCAGCCTTTGTAGCGATTTCTGATTGGTTATCACCATATCTTTCATCAAAAGAAGGTGCTTCGTAGTGGTCTTTTGTTAAGTATGCGGCTAAACCAAGCAAACATTCATAAGTTTGACCAACATTCATACGAGAAGGTACACCCAGCGGATTAAGAACTATATCCACAGGAGTTCCGTCAGGCAAGAACGGCATATCTTCTTTTGGTAATATTCTTGAAACAATACCCTTGTTTCCGTGACGTCCTGAAAGTTTATCACCGACAGAAACTTTACGTTTTTGAGCGATATAAACTCTGATAACGGTATTTGCTCCCGGCGGCAATTCGTCACCCTTTTCTCTGTCAAATACCTTAACATCGACTACACGTCCGCCTTCACCGTGAGGAACTCTTAATGAGTTGTCTTTAACATCTCTTGCTTTTTCAGCAAAGATTGCTCTCAAGAGTTTTTCTTCCGGCGGATGTTCGGATTCACCCTTAGGTGTAACCTTACCAACAAGAATGTCATCAGCATATACTCTTGCACCGATACGAACAATACCTCTTTCATCCAAATGTCTCAATGCTTCTTCAGAGACGTTCGGAATTTCTCTGGTAATTTCTTCCGGTCCGAGTTTTGTCTGACGTGCATCTATTTCTAATTTTTCAATGTGAACTGATGTGAAGATGTCATCGTGTACGCATCTTTCAGAAAGTAAGATAGCATCTTCGAAGTTATATCCTTCCCAAGGCATATATGCTACCAATATGTTTTTACCGATTGAAAGTTCTCCGCAACTTGTTGATGCACCGTCTGCGATTACATCACCTGCTTTAACCTTGTCACCTTCGTGAACTATCGGTTTTTGGTTAATACATGTATCTTGGTTAGAACGTACATATTTCATTAATGTATGTAAATGTTTTTTGCCGCTGTGGTCAACAATAACGATTTCTTCACCGACAACTCTTTCAACCGTACCGTCAACTTTTGCACAAACTACCATGCCGGAGTCTTTTGCAACACGCCTTTCCATACCGGTACCGACTACAGGTCTTTCTGTAATCAAAAGCGGTACTGATTGACGTTGCATGTTTGAACCCATCAGTGCACGGTTAGCGTCATCATGTTCAATAAACGGAATCATTGATGTAGCAACCGAAATAATCTGAATCGGGCAAACACCGACATAGTCAACCTTAGATGAATCCGACATAATAAATTCGGATTTATATCTTACAGGAACTTGTTTTTGTTTAAATGTGTTATCTTTATTCAACTGAACATCAGCAGGAGCGCATCTGAAGTTTTCATCTTCGTCTGCTGTCATATAAACAACTTCGTCAATAACCTTGCCGTCTTTTACAACAAAGAACGGTGATTCTACAAAACCGTAGTCATTAACTCTTGCGTGAGTTGCAAGTGAACCTATCAAACCTGCGTTAGGACCTTCAGGTGTTTCTACCGGACAAATACGACCATAGTGAGAAGGGTGAATATCACGAACTGCAAACCCTGCCCTTTCTCTCTGCAAACCGCCAGGTCCTAATGCTGAAACACGTCTTTTGTGAGTCAACTCTGCCAACGGGTTAATTTGGTCCATGAACTGTGATAACTGAGAAGAACCGAAGAACTCTTTTAATGAAGCAACCAACGGTTTTGTATTCAACAAGTTCAATGGAGTTAGCGTTTCTGAATCCTGAAGAGTCATTCTCTCTTTAACAATTCTTTCGATTCTTGAAAGACCGACTCTGAATTGGTTTTGAAGAAGTTCACCAACCGAGCGGATTCTTCTGTTTCCTAAATGGTCGATATCATCCAATGAACCTTCATCATAAGTTAAGTTGATTAAGTATTCAATTGAAGCAACGATATCTTGAACAGTTAACGTTCTTTGGTTTTTAGGAATATTTAAGTTTAATTTTTTATTTAATTTATAACGACCTACACGACCTATATCATATTTCTTTTCATCAAAGAATCTTGATTCAAGAATCTGACGTCCGCCTTGGGCAGAAGCCGGGTCACCGGGTCTCAGTTTCTTGTACAAATCTATTAAAGCATCATCTGTAGTTTCAGTTGTATCTTTGTCCAATGTCTTTTTCAAAAATTCAAAGTGAGTAAACAAAGATTCCATTTCTGAAACCGTAATACCCATTGCTTTAAGTAATGTTGTAGCAAGAATCTTTCTGTTCTTATCAATTTTAACGTAAATTACGTCATTCGAGTCAGTTTCAATCTTCAGCCATGCACCTCTGTTAGGAATCATGGTTGCGTTATACAATCTCTTACCTGTCGGAGAGATTTCTCTTTTAAAGTAAACACCCGGAGAACGAACAATTTGAGAAACGATAACACGTTCTGCACCGTTTACAATGAAAGTACCTTTGTCAGTCATTGTCGGAATGTCACCGATGTATACTTCCTGTTCCTTGATTTCACCGCTGTCACGGTTAACCAATCTTACCATAACACGAAGTTGTTTTGCATAAGTTGTGTCATGGATTCTTGCTTCTTCTACTGTGTATTTTGCGTTGTCAAACGTGTAATTAGGCAAGAAATGGAGTTCCAATCTTCCCGTATAATCCTTAACGGGAGAGAATGCTAATAATTCCTCCTTCAAGCCCTCTTTCAAAAACCATTCAAATGATTTTTTTTGCACGTCAATAAGATCCGGTAAATCGTCCAAACGAGTATTAGGAATACCCATTGGCGTTACTCTTTTTGCGTATTGTGTCGACATTAATTCACCTCATTTATTCTAGTGTGATTACGTTATAATTTTTATATTTGTAGGGTAGTCAAACGTAACTATGACTGCGACATACCTTTTATCAATATTCAGTTTTTAAATAGTTTTCGGTACTTTACGTTATATTTTGCACCGGCTTTTTATTTTCGGACATAATTATCCCATGTACATTTGCCCATGTTATACCATCATACGCCGTCAAAATTCCGAGTCAACTAATAAGGGTATGTTTTACAATTTTTCAAGAGGTAAATTTACAAAAATTTACAAAAATTTACAATCAAACAAAAAATATTGATAAAAACAGTTAATTTCAGTATCATGTATACACGCAATTTAATGAACTCCGAGAAAGAAAGATGAAAGTTCCCGAAATAAATAGTTATACAAATACCAGTTTTTGTGCGCATTTTTCTAAGGCAGATATAAATAAACTTATATATTCCGCAAGAAACGCTTATGGATGGAATAATCCGAGCGCACTACCCAAACTGTACACTATGCTTTCTCATATTGAAAAACTTCCTTTTAAGTCCGTAACATTAACAGAGTACCCGCAGCCGTTAAAAGATTGGAACGGCAAAAATTTTATTACAATAAGATATCAAATATTAAACGAAAACGGGGAAACATTGGGAAGAGGAGTTAATCCCTATTTTGCTCTTATCAACTCAACCGTAAAGGGTTTTGCAGAAGAAATAACAAACTTCAAACAAATGACAAAATCCGTATTTACCAGAAAATGGAAAGATGCGAAGAACGTAACGGAAGACGATATTAAAAAATTTGCGATTAATATATAGTATATAATACTCTAACTTTTTATGGCACCCCAAGCGCGTATAAATCCCTTTTCATATTTTATAAGGTAATATTCACCTTCTTTTATGTATTGAATTTCAGCCTCCATGTGTTTATATTCCTGAGGCGGAGTTGCACCTGTTTTTGCATATTTGGCTTCTATTATTTTCTTATATTTTTCTTCCCGTTTCTTCTTATTCCTTTGCCGTTTTTCTTCTTTTGTAAGTTCTTTTTTACTTGCATATAATTTTCTTAGTTCTGCCTTATTTTCTTCAAGTTTAAAAACCGGAATAATCGCAACCAAATCCTTTGATTCAATCAAATACAAAAATTCTCTGTCATTAGAGAGTGCAAGTTGGTAATATCCCGGTTTAATAAAATTGCCATTGTGGTCAGGAATGTAATCTAATATAGAAAGAGTCGGCTGCTCATCGGTTGGTATGGAATACCTGTATATCGGTTTTTCGTATATGGTAATTCCGGCAGGAACAACGGGATATGGTGCAGCGGGAGTAAGATAATCAATATCCCGAAGCGCCGGTGTAACAATTCCGTCTATCATAATTTTGCTACCAACCCTCTCATATCTGAATCCGTTTCTTTAAATGTTTTTCCAAGCATTTTTGACGACGCTATAAAAATTACTGATAAATACTTGTTTTGAATATAACCTTCTTTAATTATAAGACGCATACTCTCTCTCATAAGCCTTTTAATTCGGTTACGTTTAACAGCGCGCTTATTAATCTTTTTACTCACAACAAAACCGTATTTTGTCGGAGAATCATTCTCTTTTTCCTTTCCGACAACCATTGTTATTCCGCCAAAATGAAAAGATTTTCCGGTTCTGTATGTTGCGGCAAATGCCGAGCGTTTTTTTAGTCTGTATTCTTGTTTAAGCATAATATAATAATACTTCTATAATCACAGATTGTAAAATGACAAAAAAAAAGAGCCTCGATGGCTCTTGGAATTAAGAATAGCTGGAAGTATGAAAAAGATTTAATAATTATATTTAACGCTAACAAATTATTTAAAACTATTATCCGGTTGGACGGTTTAATGGGATAAATTAAAAACTATTTATATATTTTATAGTTATCACACAGTTTTATATATTTTGATGTGTAAAATTTAACAATATATTTTAATATGTTGCTTTCTTTGACCGTAAAGAAATCGAGTCCCC
>JAFXYU010000256.1 GCA_017541565.1 bacterium
AATGAAGATTGGCGCAAAGGGATATGTACTAAAAACTATGGCATCCGCTCAATTAATTTATGCAATTGAAGAGGTCTTGAACGGAAAAATTTATCTTCCGCTCGCACTTTCATCAAGATTTTTTGAGTATTTCCAAAAATCATTCAGAGAAGAAACCGAACGCAAGGCAGACAGTTATGAAGAAAATTTATTGGATGCATTAACCCAAAGAGAAGAAGAAGTTTTGGAACTTTTAACACAAGGTATCACTTATAAAGGAGTTGCGAGCAAGTTGTTTATCTCAGAAACAACAGTAAAAACACATGTTAATAACATTTTCCAAAAACTTCAGGTAAATGACAGAACTCAAGCGGTTTTATACGCAATTAACAATGGTTTTTTGACTAAAAAGGTTAAGATTGTAGCATAAGGCAAAGATGAAAAAAATCGTAAGACAGCAAAACTATTTAAAAGAACTGATTGAATCACAAGAGAATCAGGTTTTATCTAAAACCGCTCTCAGGTGTATAATACGCGGTGTTCTTGAACCATTGCTGGACGAGCCTGAAGAAGGTGTGGTTCTGCATAGAATCTTGAACCCTTCCGGAGTAATCGGGCTTTTAAAACGATTGGATTTTTCTACGGTTAAGGGATATGATTTTTCAGACGATTCCGGAAATCTAAAGGAAAAAGTTTGGGCAAATACAGAGTTCTTATGTGTTCTGACTCACAGATTTGTTACTATATTGATTTGGGATAACAAAACTGATAACAAAAATTTCGTCAGATACTATTCCGTAATCAACTCAAAACTCCAAAATGAAGCACTTGATATTATAGGACGAAACACCAATATTGATATCAAATCCATGCAGGAAAGTTTCAAGCCTGACAGACGTGATAACATACTTCTCAACACTTCTATAAGACGTCTGATTGCAAATATGGATGAGGCTTCGAAAGATGCAGTATTAGGATTTGCACAAATCCAGTACGAAAAGGAAGAGAATGAAATCGACAGTAATACCCGCGCTGTCGCACACGAGATTAGAAACCAACTTTCGATATGCGATTTGTATACCGAAATCGTTAAAAAACATCTGGCAAAAAACGGTATAAAGGAAGAAGGAATAACCAATGCACTGAGCTGTATTGCAAGAGCAATAAAACTCGCGGGAAATTCGCTTGTTGCACTCAAGTCTACCGGAAAAAACACTATTAAACCTTATAAACTCAAAAATCTTATATCTTCGGCTGTCGATTTGACGAAAGTATACTTTGAATGCAAAGATATTGAATACATAGTAGAGAACGATTCCAATGTTAGTGTTCCTGTCGACGAAAACAAGTTTTTGGCGGTAATAATCAATTTGGTAAAAAATGCATCGGAAGCGTTCGAAGAAGAGAAAAAATGTTCCGGAAACGGTAAGTATATTAAGATTAAAACAGAAGAAGACGAAGAATTTGCACTGATTAGAGTTTCCGATAACGGTGCAAAAATTGAAAAGCCTGAAAAAATCTTTGATGAAGGATTCACCACTAAGGAAAAAGGCTCCGGACTCGGTTTGAGTATATGCAAAAAATCAATAGAAAGCATGTACGGGAAATTGACACTGGAACACTCGGAAGAGGATTATACGGAATTTGTAATTCGCATAGCGAAGGTTGGGAGGTAAATATGGACTTAATTACTTCACGCACAATTGAAATTACAAAACTCGGAATGGACGGACTTATGGACCGCCAACACGCTATTGCAAGCAACATTGCAAACGTAA
>JAFXYU010000257.1 GCA_017541565.1 bacterium
GGCTGTATGTGAATGTTTGAGCGAAAGTTTACCGGTTCCGGTAGTAAGAATCGGGGTTAACGACACTTTCGGGCAGAGCGGCACTCCAAAAGAGTTATTAAGATATTATGGTCTTGATGCAGAAAGTATTGAAAATAGGATAATTGAGATAATTAAAAAATGATACAACTAAGATCTGTTACTAAAAAATATAAAAACAATTATGCTTTGAAAAATATCAATCTTGATATTTTATCGGGAGAGTTTGTATTCATAACCGGAGCCTCAGGCGCAGGCAAATCTACGCTTATGAAAATGCTCTATAAAGAAGAAACTCCGACAACCGGAACTGTTTTAATAGGTGGTATAAATATTGCAAATCTTCCTCCCGAGAAGGTTCCGAACCTCAGAAGATGTATGGGAATTGTGTTTCAAGATTACAAACTTTTGCAAAACCAGTCTGTATATGACAATATTGCGTACGTTATCCGAACGCTCGGTATAAGTTCTTCAGACATCAGAACTCGTGTTAACGGAGCGTTAAAAGTTGTAGGACTTTTGGATAAGGCAAAGGCTAAGCCGAGCGAATTGTCGGGCGGGGAGCAGCAGAGAGTAAGTATCGCACGCGCACTCGTTAACGGACCTCCGCTTCTCATCGCAGATGAGCCTACGGGAAACCTTGATCCGAAGAACTCTCTTGAAGTTATGCAAATATTAGAGCAAATTAATCAAAGAGGAATTACGGTTATTGTTTCAACACACGACTTTACACTCGTTGACAGATTCAGAAAAAGAGTTTTGACTCTTGAAAACGGAGAAATTATAAGAGATATTCAGGCAGGTACTTATGGACAATAGCAGACAACAACTAAAGAAAACTGTGAAAAAGCACATACCTAAAGATTGGCTCTGCGAATTGCGTATTGCCTACAGAATAGTAATGGAAGCCGTTAACGACATTAAAAGAACAGGTATCATAAACATTGTAATTATTACAACGATGACTGCAATATTAACTATTTTCGGAGTTTTGTTCAGAGGAACACTTTCTCTGTCGACGTTTGCAAATGAACTCGGGAATGTTCTTGAAATTTCGGTTTACTTAAAATCCGGAGTTGAACCAAATATCGTAAAAGACAGAATAAAAGTAATAAACCACGTTCAAAATGTCACTTTGAAAACAAAAGAAGAGTCTTGGAACAGCCTTAAACAGGAATTAGGGTTGCATGAAGTAACAAACCCTCTTCCGGATACTCTCAGAGTTAAGGTTGACAAACCCGACAATATAAATGAAGTGTTTTCAAAAATAAAAACCATATCAGGAGTGGAAGATATGGGTTACGCAAAAGAACTTGCAAAAAAAATGCAGGTGTTTATGCATGTGGCGCACACAACAATGCTTCTTGTCATAATCATTTCTGCGGTGCTTACAATAACCATTATCAATAACACCATTCAACTCGTAATCCAATCCCGCAAGGATGAAATAGAAATTATGAGACTTATGGGTGTAAGTAACTGGTATATCAAAACACCTTTGGTTTTACAAGGTGCGTTCTATGGCTTTGCATCATCCGTTTTAGCGGTATTTCCGCTAAGTTGGATTCAGGTTCCGCTCCAGAATGTACACAAGTTTTTCTTGATTCCGAGTCCTGTTTATGCACAGAATATTGTCATAATAACTTTGTTAATTATAGGAACTGCATTCGGAGCAGGCGGGAGTCTGCTGTCAATAAAGAAGCATTTACAAGTATAGAGGTATAAAAAGATGGATAGAACTATTGAATTAGTAAATAACGTAAAAGACATTCACGCAATGCCAAGTGTAATCGTTAAAGCCTTGAACATAATGAAAAAACCGACAGCCAGCATGAAAGAACTCGGTGATATCGTTATGTATGACCAATCTTTGACCATCAAGTTCCTTGCTCTGGTAAACTCTGCATACTACGGTTTTTCACAACAAATAAGTTCTATCAACATTGCATTATCACTTCTGGGTATGGTAAAAGTTAAAAACATTATTGTTGCGGTTGCTATGAAACCGATGATGTCAAATGCAGGTGATAAAGAACTCTGGAAACATTCAATGAGAGTTGCATGCGGATGCGAATATCTTGCAAATCTTACAAAAATTATGGATTCCGATGAAGCATTTATTTCCGGTTTTATCCACGATGTCGGTAAAATTGTTTTACACATGTCTGACGAAAAAATATACACAAAAGTTGTCAGTGCTGTAGAAGGCGGTTTAACAGATGTTATCACGGCAGAAAGAAAATATTTTGATTCAGACCATGTCAAAACCGGTTCTTTGCTTGCTAAAAGGTGGCAATTGCCAATCTTGCTTGCAAATATAATTTCTTACCATCATGCTCCGTCACTTTCTTCAATTCCTGTTCCTTGTAATCTGGTTTGTTTCGTTGATAAACTCGTACAAACAATATTTAATCCAAGCCTGATTGACAAAGACTTCGTAAAAACATTAGGAATAGATTTTGCAGATTTGGAAGAACTGAGAAATTCGATTATGCAAAAATCTGAAGTTCTTATTGCCGAACTTTCATAAGGATTCTGTCATGCAAAGCCGTATTATTCTTGTATCCGATGATTCGGACTTTTTTGAGTATATTGCTCCCAAAATAAGACTAAGAAAAAATGACGAATTGTATCGCTTTGCTTTTAAAGATTTACCCGAAAAACTCGATTTAATACTCTCATCTTTATTGATTGTAAACGGAGAGAAAACTGAAACACAAACGATAGAACTCTTAAACTTGACTGCCGGTGTTCCGACAATAGTATTTAATTACAACGATGACGAAAATTTCAGAATCAAATGTTATCAGGCGGGGTGTTTTTCGTATTTAACGATCTTGTCATCTGAAGAAGAAATTCAATCCAGAATTGCTGTATGCCTCGATTATCTGTCCAAAATACATAAGAACAAAAAGTACAGAGATGTCTTAGTTGATAATAACTTGATAACTCCAAACAATGAAGTATATTTAAACTATACCAAAATTTTGGACTCGGAACTAGAAAAAATAAAAGAAAACGCTTCTTCTTCCGTACTTGTTGCAATTGCTCCTAATGAAAAATCAAAATTTTTCCTTCGAGCCAATCAAATTGAAACCTTTATTTTAAATAATATAAGGCAAAATGATATTTTAATGAACTTTGCACCAAATAAATATTTTTTGCTTTTGAATGACATAAATATTGAAGGTGCAAAAAAAATATGGGAAAAAATAAAGGATATGATTCCGGAAAAAATGTATGCCGGATTTGCCGTAACAGACAGAAAAAATCGAGGACAATTAGTTAGTGAGTCGTTAACCAAACTTCACGAAGAAATAAACAGAGATTCAATTCAAAATATGGTAAATACGGATGGTGAAGTCGTCAATTTCAAGATATTCAGAAAAGAATTTAACAAAAAAATCCAACAAATCATTACTCCTGTTTTTTACCATGCCGGACAAAAATACGGTGAAAAGTTTCTGGGTGTGAATATGAGTACGGAAATAACCAAAGATGGCGGAATTTTGTATCTGAGAAGCCGATACAGAGAGGCAACACTTAAAATCACAACCCCCGGATGTACAAAAATTAACATTGATTTTGAATACAAGGACAGTACACACAACACCGTAACTGACGGTAAACGAATAACTTTCAATCCCGAAGAATTTGAGCAGGGACTATTGGAAGATCTTGTTGAACAGTTTATAATAGAATTTAAAGGCGAGGTAACTAATGACTATACTTAATGAAAACGATAGTTTACTTTTTGTAATAGACGTTCAAGACAAATTGCTTAATGCAGCATTTAACAAAGAGGTTTTGAAAAACAAGGCGGAAATAATGGTTAAAGCCGCTAATATATTGAACATTCCTATTATAGTAACCGAGCAGTACCCAAAAGGTCTCGGAGAAACTATACCCGAAATTAAAAATGTGTACAGTGAAAAGTTTTTCCCGTACGAAAAATCATCTTTTTCCGCTTTGGATGAAGAAAGCATTTTTGATGCACTAAAAAATTATGACCGACACCAAATTGTTGTACTCGGAATTGAAACTCATATCTGCATAAACCAAACTGTAAACACCCTGATTGAACTCGGATACGATGTGAGTATCATTTGTGATGCATGCGGCAGCAGAAGCAGTTTTGAACATAATGCCGGAGTTGACAGAATGAGAGAAGACGGGGCTCATATTCTAACAACGGAAATTGCGCTCTTTGAATGGCTCAAAACCTCAAAACATCCGCATTTTAAGGAAATTCAGGCATTGATTAAATAGAAAACAAGGTCGGATTAAAATCCGACCTTGTTTTCTTTTGATATAAATTATTGTCATACAGTGCCTGTCTTACATACACAAAGCCTATTGTTCAAATGATGTAAGTTCATGACTAAGTCTATGCATATCATCTTCCATTGCCCAAAGTTTATGCATAATGCTATTCCTTCTGTCAATTAGCTTATCTCTTTTATCCATTTCAACATGTCCTTCTGTTGTGTCAAAAGATGTACCGAACGTTTTATTGCTCCAATCTTGCAACGCTGTCAGACCACCTGCAAAAGGTTTGAAACCTATTTGTTCATCTAGGTCTTTTAATTCTTCTGCTGTTTCAA
>JAFXYU010000258.1 GCA_017541565.1 bacterium
CTTATTACCTATATGAGAACGGATAGCGTCAGAATCTCTGACGATGCGCATCAGATGGCAAAAGATTTTATTCTGAATAACTATGGAAAAGAGTACTATCCGGATAAAACGAACGTATATGTAAAAGGTAAACAGAATGTTCAGGATGCGCACGAAGCCATAAGACCTTCGTATCCCGAAAGAACTCCGGAAAGTTTGAAACCATATTTGCAGCCTGACCAGTACAAGTTGTACAAACTCATTTGGGAAAAATTTATGTCTTCTCAGATGGCTCCTGCAACAATTGCAAACAAAACAATTGATATCACTGCCGGAGATTATAATTTAAAAGCGGGGACAAGCAAAGTTACTTTTGACGGCTTTCTAAAACTGTACAATGATGCGGAGGAAGAAGAACAGGAAGCGGAGGCAAAGATACCTGATTTGAACGAAGGTGATTTGGTAAAATGCAAAGAAGTTACACCAAAGCAGCATTTTACACAGCCGCCCCCAAGGTATAATGAAGCATCTTTGGTTAAGGCTCTTGAAGAACACGGAATAGGCAGACCTTCGACGTATGCTACTATTATTACGGTTATTCAAACCCGTAAATATGTGGAAAAGAAAGACAAGGCACTTGTCCCAACAATATTAGGAAGAACTGTTTGTAAGCAACTTGTTGAACAATTTTCTAATATTATGGATTATAAATTTACCGCAGGCATGGAAGAAAAACTGGATCTTATTGCAGAAAAGAAGGCTATTTGGAATGTGGTTTTAAAAGAATTTTACACTCCTTTCATGGAAGTTGTTTCTTCCGTTATGAAGGACGCAAAAAAAGTTACCATTGAAAGTGATAAAAAATGTCCAAACTGCGGACGAGTAATGCTCGTAAAAACAAGCCGTTTTGGCAATCAGTTTTTGGGCTGTTCGGGATATCCCGAATGTAAAACGATTATATCAATAAATAACCTTACGGAACTGGACAGTGTAGGTGAAGAAGGTCAAAAAGATGATTTGCCGCAAGTAGATGAAAAATGTGAAAAATGCGGCGGAGAAATGGTTATGAAAACAGGACCTTACGGCAAATATTTGGAATGCAAAGAATGCAGTAATCGCAAAAAATATATCCGTTCGACCGGTGTTAAATGCCCCAAGTGCGGTGAAGGAATAATTATTGAAAAGAAATCCAAGCACGGAAAAATATTTTTTGGGTGTAATAAATATCCTGACTGCTCATTTGCCCTTTGGGATGAGCCGACCGGTAATACTTGTCCCGATTGCGGCGAACTCCTCGTAAAAAGAGTTTCCAAAAACGGAACATTTGAAATTTGTTCAAGCAGGACATGTTCATTCCGTCATCAGATAGAAAATGACGAAAACAAAACAGAAGAATTGTAACAAAATTGTTACATTTTAATAAAATTAGGCAATTTTTTGTGTTCACTTGTTTTTTTTCTAAGTGTAATATGTAAATAAATGGAAAGTGTAGGTAAATATGCCGGAAGTACAAAATGTAGGTGCTGCAGATTATGCAATGCCCGTTCAACAAAATCAATATGCAACAGAACCTATCGCGGACGAAAATGTTCCGATGGTTTATGATCCCGAAATTGAGGCAAAGAAAAAATCAGCGTCAGCCGGAGTGGGTTTGACACTGTTAGGTTTGATGATTGCAGCCGGACTTGGTATCTGGGGCGGAAAGGCTTTGGGAAGCAGAGGTAAAGCAGAAGCAGAAAAGTCTGTTGAACAAATGAAAGAAGTTATGAAAGATATCAACAAAGGAGCGGATAAAGTTGTTGATAATACTTTTGGCGGATTTAGATTCGGACAAGAGTATGCAAGATCAGTAAAAGAAAAAACAAAACCTTTTATTGAAGAAGCAGAAGA
>JAFXYU010000259.1 GCA_017541565.1 bacterium
ACGCAGCCAGCGTTCGTCCTGAGCAAGGATCAAACTCTCCATTGTCAGAAAAGTCATGTCCTTCTCTTAAATGTGATTAAGCGACTGAGTGATTGAGTGACTAAGTGAAATTAATATTCACTTGCTCTCTTGTTCACATGTTCACTTCCTCACGCTTAAGATGCTCGACTTTGTGTTGTCCGTTCATTCTTACTAGAATTAACAAGTTCTTTCGTCTAATTTAATACTCGATTAAATTCACTATTCTATTGTCAAGGTTCAAGTCAAAGCGGCTCTCGCCACTTTTTAAAATTTTTTAACTTGATTTTGCTATTTATCAAAGTTTAAAATTTCGGGTTTAAATTCGTGCGGACTCTCGAATACTTATCATACTTCCTCGAGATGTGTCTTAAATCTTTGGCGACCTCGGTTATTCCTGCTGCACCAATAACACTTATCTGCACCGGTGGTTTCCTCACCGACAAACTCTATAATATTACATCAATTTTTTATGTCAACACTTATTTTTAAAAATTTCTCACTTATTTTTACAAATCTTAAATATAATAAAAAAGGCCGGTAGAACCAGCCTCATAAACAAAGTGTAGAAAAATTATACAAAAAGATCTTATTCAACCATTCCCATCAAATGATCCATAGCAAAATCCATTACTGACGGGGCAAGTTCTGCGCCAAATTCCTGTTCGATTATGGCAAAAATTGTTTCAAAATTCTCCATATACCATGCTACTCTGTCTGCTACGGCAGGATCTGTTACGACTCCTTCAACCGGTGCAGGTGCATTAGCCTGATTAATAAAGAAATTATTGTTTGCAAGAAAATCCATTACTTTTGAAGGATCAACCTGCGTATCTTCATAATTATTAACTATCTGTTGTTCTTCAGCCTGATTAGCGTCTTCGCCGCCCTTTCTCTGAGGTACATAACCGCCGACTCCATAGTTTCCATATCCTGAAAGTCTACCGATTCCGTCTGTCATTTTTCTACTCCTTTTTCTTTATTTTCTTTTCTTTACACCATGTTTATCGGCACTTTCGGCTAAAACTTTAGGAGTTTTGATAATATTGTTACATTTCGTTACAATATAACCGTCAAACACTGTAATATCTTGATTTTTGCATGACTTGATTTTAAAATTTCAGCGTTCAATAATATAGATGTTGAAAGTATTTCGGCAAATTTAAAATTAAATATCGCGGGATACTCTGCCGACGAGAAGGTGACTAAATGTCACGTTCGAGGAGAGGTCAGTCTGGTCCAGACTGCGTGAGTATCAAGACAATTGAATAAGTTTATCGCGGGATGGAGCAGTCTGGTAGCTCGTCGGGCTCATAACCCGAAGGTCGTTGGTTCAAATCCAGCTCCCGCAACCAATTGATATAAGTGACTTTTAGCAAATTGCTGGAAGTCACTTTTTTAGCAAAAACAACACATTTTACAACACAATAAAATAATTTGAATTAAAAAGTTATAATGAATTTAGTGAAATCGAATAAGTTTTGTAACAATTTTAAAATACCACCCCGTATAGCCCCTCTCGTTGCAATTCGTGGTTTCATAGTGGGGGACGCAAGTTTTCGGCTGTAGAATTTTTCTCGGTCTGAAAAACCCAAACCAAAAATTTCATATGAGCACTTTCATCGGCTCATCGTGAAGTGTTTTAGATTTGTGAGGTATAAAGTTACTATCACTAACATCTAAACAATAATCTATGCTATAATTAGTGAATGAAGTTTTTAGAGAATAATTTTGATAAAATAGTAGAGAATATTAGTATTGATAGACTATCTTCATATAAATATTTAGATAGCGATAGTTCTGACTTGATATTAAATCGTTATATTTTTAATGTTCAAATATCAGAAAGCTTTTATCCGATTATAGCAGCATTAGAGGTTTCTTTAAGAAATAGATTATATAATGCTGTGGCAAAATTAAAAGGTGATAAATGGTTGTTAGAAGAAATTAATAATAAAAATGTTTTGTCAGAAAATGAACATAATATTCTATTAGAAGCATGTAAAAAGTTGCAAACTACGAAACATAATTTATCAACAGGTTCTTTAATTGCAGAATTAACTTTTGGTTTTTGGGTAAATTTATGCAAAAAGTCTTATAAAAACAGTTTATGGGACAAGCAAGGTTTTTTTGACGATGTATTTCCCGATTTTGATAATTATTTTTATAGTCCTACTTTGGATAAAACAAAAGTTATATTTCCTGTACTAAAAGAAGTATTGAGGTTAAGAAATAGAATATTCCACCACGAAATTATTATTAACAACAGAAATGGCATAGAAAATTGTTACGAACAAACTAAAAAAGTTTTATATTCTTTATCAAAAGACTATGCAGAAATGTTTGAAAATACTTTTAGATTTGAAGATATAATAAAGCAAAAGCCCTAGCAACTCCACAAAAGTGGTACATCATCTAGGACTATACACTAATAATATAAACTATTTTAGTAAAAATTTCAACCCTTTTAGACTATTCTTTAAGTTTCTTTAATTAATATTCAAGTCAATATATTAGAAGAAAAATACATAAATAAAACTTAATTATATACACATGGCTAATATATTATTGATATTTTTATGATAACATGCAAAGAAGCAAGGGGTATGGGTTTTAATAACCGCTCCGCGGAAATTCCGTTAAATTCGGTCGTTAAAATTTCTCTTAATTTCCTTGCTTGTTTTGATTTAAGTTTATCGTACTTAAACTTTCCCTGAAAACTTATCTGTGATATTTCAAACATATAAAATATTATATCCCATTTTTCTTAATATCAAACAAGTTCCGAATATATTTCAAAAACACATCAGTCAACGATTCCTGACTGATTTTTCGGGGTTTGTCCCAATTAAAAAGTCCTATCCAGCCATCTTCTAAAATAAAACCGTTGCTTCTGTAAAAATCATCAATACCAGGCTCATCTACCGAAAGCAAACTCAAATGCTCATATTTTTTCTGAAGTAATTTTAATATGGCAGTGCCGTTTCCTTTATATTTTGGACGACTTATACGTTCCTCTCCCACATTTATATACTTGGGGTTAACCTGCAAAAATTCAATATTACCGTCTTTTTCTGCGTATTCTCGGATTTTTGCAAAACCGAGTAATTTTTCCGGCTCAAGATTTTCAAATTTCTTTTTTTGCAAAGTTAAGGCAAAAACTTTTTCTGCCTTTCCTGCATTTTGCATAAATCTTAAAAACGGAGACCACCTCCAAGTATCACAAACTTCTCTGATTGCTTCCAAATCATTATTATTACCAAAATCTATTTGTACAAGGCAACTTTTTTGCGGCAGGTAACTGTTTATCCATTTATGATATTTCTTTACCTTGATATTATCCACATATTTTGCACCAAAACTTACATTATGAATTTCCGTCATTTAATCGTGTACTCCGTCTATATAAAAAATCGTAAAAAATTTTTTTGCCGTATCGTTTACTACTCGTCAGATTTATGTTAAAATCACCCTTGTATTGAATAGGAATTTTATATGAGCGCATTAAAGAATATCATTATAGGAGCGGGTATTTCCGGAGCCGTTGTTGCAAGAAAAATTGCGGAAGAATTGAATGAAACCGTTTTGGTTATTGATCGCAAAGACCATATTGCAGGCAATATTTATGACTACAAAGATTCAAAAACAGGAATAACAATACACAAATACGGACCGCACATTTTTCACACCAATTTAGAAGAAGTGTGGAAATTCCTTTCCAAATTCACGGAATGGCATTACTTTTTTCTCAAACCAAACGTTATGATTGAAGGTAAAGCCGTCACGCTTCCGTTTAATTTAACAACCTTGTACGAAGTTTTTTCATATCCAATGGCAAAAGACTTGGAAATTAAATTGGTTAACAAATACGGATACGGAGTAAAAGTTCCAATTTTGGATTTGAGAAACAACGATGACGATAATTTGAATTTCTTGGCGGGATACGTTTACGAACATGTTTTCAAAAACTATACGACAAAACAATGGGGACTAAAACCCGAAGAAATTGATGCTTCAGTTACGGCGAGAGTTCCCGTATACATAAGCCACGATAACAGATATTTTCAAGATAAATATCAAGGAATCCCTTTAAACGGTTATACAAAAATGGTCGAAAAAATTCTTGACCATCCGAATATCAAAGTCCGATTAAATACCGACTACAAAGATGTAAAAGGTGATTTTGACAGAATAATTTATACGGGTGCAATCGACGAATTTTTTAATTACAAATTCGGCGAACTCCCATACAGAAGTTTGTATTTTGATGTAAGAACAGAAAATAAAGAATATTTCCAAAAAGCCGTTGTAACAAATTATCCGAATGAGTATGATTTTACGAGAATAACCGAACATAAGTATTTCTTGGATGAAAAATCTGAAAAAACCGTAATATCGATTGAATATCCTCAAGCATTCGAAAACGGAAAAAACGAAAGATACTACCCGATTTCAAATCCTGAAAATCAAGCATTATATGAAAAGTACAGAGAAGAGGCAAATAATACCAAAAATCTGTATTTCCTCGGAAGACTAGGCGATTACAAATATTACAACATGGATTTGGCAGTGGAAAGAGCATTAAAGTTCTTTGAGGAGGAAATAAAATGATATTAATAACAGGCGGAGCCGGATATATAGGAAGTCACACGGTTATTAATTTTATAAATGCAGGATATGATATCGTTGTATTTGATAATCTGGAAAACGGACATATTGAAACGATTGAAACTTTGCAAAAAATCGGAAACATTAAATTTGAAAAGGGTGATTTAAGAAATATTGAAGACATTGAAAAAGTTTTCAATAAATATAAAATAGACGCTGTAATCCATTTTGCCGCCTTTGCACTTGTGGGAGAATCGGTAACAAATCCCGGCAAATATTACAGAAACAATGCTTTTGGAACATTAAATCTTCTTGACACAATGGTTAAGCATGGTGTTAAGAAAATTGTCTTTTCCTCTACTTGCGCAACTTATGGCGAACCTAAGTATACTCCGATTGACGAAAAGCATCCTCAAAGTCCAATCAATCCGTACGGCACTTCAAAACTTATGGTAGAAATGATGATGAAAGAATATGATATTGCCTACGGTTTAAAATCCATAAAACTCAGATATTTTAATGTTGCGGGATGTGACAGTCTTTCCAGGGTCGGAGAGTGGCATGAACCGGAAACACATCTTATACCGAATATTTTAAAATCAACTTTTGGTGAAGGTAAAACTTTTAAAATTTTCGGAAACGATTATGACACGCCGGACGGTACTTGTATAAGAGATTATGTAAATGTCGAAGATTTGGCACAAGCCCACAGACTTGCACTTGAGTACCTCAACAGAGAAAACAAATCTGATGTATTCAATTTGGGAACGGAAAAAGGCGACAGTGTAAAAAATGTCTTTGACTCGTGTGAAAAAGTTCTCGGTCAAAAAATTCCCGTAGAGGTAGTTGAAAGAAGAGCCGGTGATCCCGCAAAACTGTACGCTGATGCAAATAAAGCAAAAACAGTACTCGGCTGGAAACCGGCAAAAACGCTTGAAAACAGCATCGCATCCGCTTATGAATGGGAAAAAACTCTTTCAAAAAGATAATTAGTTTTACTCTTTTGGTTTGGCTGTTTTGGTTGTTCCTGCCGCTTTTGTTATTTTGGTTACTTTCGGCAATTTTACACCTTTAATTTTTTCTGCAACCTTCTTACAACGAAGTTTTTCAACTTCTTCCATAACTTCGGCAACCGGAACTTCCCAAGCACCGCTTGTAGGAGTTTGGAACGGTCTGATTGATTTGTACCATCCAACATCCTTGCCTCCAACGTCAAACCAACGCCATTCAACTATTCTGTTAAACAGACCGAATGTTTTAATGCCAAGAGCACCCGCAAGGTTCATAACACCATTATCTGTTGTTACCATCAAATCCATACAATTCATTGCACAAGCGGTATCTTCCCAATTTCTGAATGTTTTGCCTAATCTTATAAGTTGAGCATCCTCAGGAATTCTGTCCATCTGGCGGCTAAGGTCATCGACTTGGAAACTGTATACTTCGACATCCGGCAATTTCATAAGTTCATACAAATAATGGAGCGGAATGTCTCTGTCCGTTTCTTTGGATGCAAGCGTACCTTCAAATGCAATACCGATTTTTAGTTTGTCATTATCATTAATATATTGTTTTTTATACTCATTAATTTTTGCTTTCGGAACTTTAAGATAGCCTTGAGCCATCGGAATTGTATTCGGTTTGGTCTCAAGCACAATCGGCAAATCCATCATAGGAATCCATAAATCGTAATTCAATTTTGGTACATCAGATTCACGATAGAACTCAAGTCCCAAATTAGAATCTTTAAACAAAGAAATAAGTCCGTCTTGTACAACAACGACAACTTCTTTACAAAGTTTCTGAAGTTCTTTTGCAAAACGAACAAATAAGATTGAGTCACCAAAACCTTGTTCAAAGTGAACAAGCATCTTTTTGTCGGAAATATCCATCTTCATATTCCAACGTTTCTTCTTTGTCTTAAATATTTCAGGGAATGCAACGTTACCCAAATCTTCTTTGAGGAATCTGTGCTGCAAGAATTTGAAACCTTCAGAGAAACGTTTATGACGAACAAGATATGCACCGTAAGCGTGTAAATCCGAGTGCGTCGGACTTAAATACATAAGTTTTGAATACATCTCATCCGCTTTTTGTTCCTCATCAAATTTACCGTATACATAAGCAAGGTTCTTAACAACAATTCTGTTTTGAGGAGCAAGTTCAAACGCACGGTTGAGATAATATATTTGTTTTTCTTTAAACTTATCCTGATAAAGTGTTGAATACAAGTGACCAAGCATATTGTATATTGAGAAATTGTCTGCATTCTTTTCCAGAGCCTTTTCGTAGTATTCAATAGCCTTCTTATTATCCTTAATATCGGTATAAGCCAAGTCGGCAAGATAAATATATACGTCTTCTTTATCCGGTGAAATTTCTTCGAATCGTTTAAGAAATTTTATGGCTAAATCCGCATTTCCGATACATTTCATACAAAGACCTATATTCTTGTATATGTTTATCGGAAAACCCGAGAACTTCATCAGATTTCTGTACTGTTCAATTGCCTCTATATATTTTTTTTCGTTAAACAGTCTTTGCGCATAGATTAAAGCGTTGTTGATATACTTGTTTGTTATATCGTATTTTTCTACTTCATCATCAGTAACATTTATTAAATTTTGAAAAATTTCCAAACCGCGTTCAAAATTACTATTCTGACAATAATATTCCGCCATTGCCAAATCCATTGAGTTAAGCAAATCTTTGGAATTATCAATCGGAATTTCTTTTTTTACAACCAATCTGCGTGAAACCTGCATTATAGTCCTCCTATTCTATCAGAATGATATCATATTTTTATCATTTTTAGAATATCGGTCGATTAAAAATCAGTCGTATAAAGTAGTGACAAAAATTGCCTTAACATTTCTTAACAAACTAAAGAGAAAAAGGCAATTTTTTGTAATTTATATACTTTATATATATGTAAGAGATAAATAAAGAGAGATATTAAAATGGCAGAATTATACGACGCAATTGAAAGAAATAAAA
>JAFXYU010000260.1 GCA_017541565.1 bacterium
CACGTTACGCTTGATGCAGGTACAGGTCTTGTTCATACGGCACCGGGACATGGTCTTGAGGATTATGAAGTCGGATGTAAGTATAATATTGAGGTTCTTTCGCCTCTGGACAGCAAAGGATGTTGGACGGAAGAAGGGCAAATTCCGGAACTGGTCGGTGTTCCTTACTATAAAGGTAATGACATGGTAATCGATATGCTTATTGAAAAGAAAGCGCTTGTTTATCAGAATGAAATCAGCCACAGTTATCCGCATTGTTGGAGGTGTAAACATCCTGTTATATACAGAGCAACTCCGCAATGGTTTGTCAAAGTGGATAAGTTCCGTGATAAAGCAATGGAAGAAATCCATAACGTAAAATGGATTCCGTCGAGCGGTGAAAGCCGAATCGGTAACATGGTAGCAAGCCGTACGGATTGGTGTATTTCCCGTCAAAGAGCATGGGGTGTTCCGATACCGATTTTCTATTGTGAAGATTGCGGGGAAGTTATTTGTACTGATGAAACAATTGAAAATATTGCAAAAATATTTGAGAAAGAGAGTTCTGACGCGTGGGTAAATCGTGATACAAATGATCTTTTGCCGGCAGGGTTTAAGTGTCCGAAGTGCGGAAAAACTCATTTCAAAAAAGAAAAAGATATTATGGATGTTTGGTTTGATTCGGGAATTTCTTGGAGAGCGGTAGTTGAAAAACGCTCCGACGAATTAGGTCATACACCTGTTGATATGTATCTTGAAGGTTCCGACCAGCATAGGGGATGGTTTCAATCCTCGCTTTTAACAGCAATTGCAACTCAAGGTAAAGCACCTTATAAACAGGTTCTTACTCACGGGTTTGTATTCGGAGAAGACGGAAGAAAAATGTCTAAATCGCTCGGAAATTACATAAGACCGGATGATATTATCAAAAACTACGGTGCGGATATTTTGAGACTTTGGGCAGCATCGGTTGATTACAAAAACGATACAAAAATCGGTGACAATATAGTTAAACAACTTGCGGAAATTTTCAAGAAAACCAGAAACACTGCAAGATTTTTACTCGGCAACATTTTCGACTTTGATCCTGAGAAGGATTATGTAAAATACGAAGAACTTAAATCTATTGATAAATTTGCGCTTCACAAATTGAATAAAGTTGCTTCCGAAGTAACAGAGGCGTTTGAAAACTATGAGTTTTATAAGTATTTTCAAGTTCTTCAAAACTTTGCAGCAGTCGATTTGAGTGCATTTTACCTTGATATTGTGAAAGACAGACTTTATACTGCAGGTAAAAAATCGCTTTCAAGACGTGCTTGTCAAACAGTTTTGTATGAAACTTTCCAAACTCTTGTAAGGATTGTTGCACCTGTTATGCCGTTCCAAGCGGAAGATATGTGGCAAAATGCACCCGATTGTCAAAAATCCGGACATGAAAGCGTCCTTCTTCTTGACTGGGTTGGAGTAAATGACAAGTGGAACAACGAAAAACTTGAAGAAGAATTCACAAAAATTCTTAAAACACGCGAAGTTGTAACCCGTGCGATTGAACCTCTCAGAGCCGAGAAAACTATCGGAAGTTCCTTAGAGGTTGGTGTATATGTCAAGTCCGATGATATGGAGATATTGAAAGAAAACGAAAAAGACCTTGCGGATATATTTATCGTATCTCAGGCTTACGTTTCAGAAACTGCTCCGAGCGGAGTCTTGAATGAATACACGGAAAATGGAATAACAGTTTGGGTAGTGAAAGCGGAAGGTGAGAAATGCGAACGCTGCTGGAAATATCGTAAACTTGGCGAACATGCAGGATACGAAACGATTTGTTCCGATTGTTATGACGCAATAAACGGATAAAACAAAAAATTATTGGATAATAGAGAGCTTATCTTAGCCGGCAAGTGGAGAAATTCATAATCCGGCTTTTTATTATGATAATTTAAGTGAATCTTCGACAAATTCCGATAAATTCGTGATTACGTTTGATGCACATTTGTTATAAAAGTTTGAAGCCTGTCTTTTTGCAAAATCCATAAGACTGAGATTTTTTTCCAAAGCCGAAGGTGAATCAAACGGTTTTGTCAAAAACGCAACCATTTCAGATGTTCCGATTTCTTTTTCATCAATTCCCAAAATCGGTGAAGTTTCTTTTGGCTGATTTGCGGCTGATACCATATCTACAATATTAGTGCCGTTTTCCACAAAACCTGCAGGAATCCCCAAAGTTGGCGGAAAACCGTTTTGAGGTTCTTGAACGTTCATCTGTTTGTTCAACATATCAGAAAACGTATTGTCATCAAGGTCAGTGCCGGAAATATTTTGACCCTGATTTGCAAAATTTGAAGGAATTGCACCGATATAATTTGATACTATACTCATACCTGAATTGTATTAAATTTTTTATTTTATTTCATCCTACAGAAAGTTGAACTACTTTGTGCATTTGGTTATAATACCTTTAGGAGAAAGTTATGAAAAAGTTTTTATGCACTCTTTTTATTTTTTTAATTTCAACCGCTCTGTGTTATGCAAATGATATTCATGGGATGAAGTATAAGGATATAAAACTGAAATCAAAGATTAAAACAGATTCGGGGAATTGGTCTTATGCGAAAAAATCTGACGATTATTTACTTAAAACCGAAGGTTTTGGCGGTTTTTATGATTATTTGAAAAAAGACGGAAGTTTTGCATTTACCACGGACTGCAAATATGAATTTTTATACAATAATAAACTGGCAGGTTATTCGGATAAGGATTTTATGTTTTATGAATTTGATTATACAGACGGTGTATTAACTCGTACACAGATTCCGGAAGAGGAAATTAAAAATATACTTTCGGGCTACAGAATAATAAAACTTTCCGAATTTAGTCCGCTTACAAATTCTCTCAAAATCAAAAAAGGATTTGGAGAATTGAGACTCCTGATATTGAATGATTTGGGGGTTGATATGAACGGATACTGTTTTACCTCAGGCAATGCCAAATTTAAAACATATCCGATATCAGGAGTGATAACGGTTTTCTCAAAAGGAATGATTCAACTTTCGCCTTCAGCCGGCGGTTCTGACCAAAGTCCGTGGTATGTTCTGCTTGTAAGATAGTGTTTTGGCATATTTTTTGTTGTAAACAATTGTAACAATTTGCGATTTTCACCGTTATTAAACCATCATCATGTGGAATATATAAGCATAGGATTAACGAAGTAACGGACTACTTAATTTGTAGGAATGGTACATCATCACAGATATCGTTTTGCTGCGCCAAAACGGAATAAGGTAAATCATAACGAAAGGAATATATAATGGACGCAATTAATACAAATTTGTCATCTTTGCTTATTCAATTAAATCAGATGTCACTTGCAGGCGGTGTTCAGCAGGGCGGATTTATGCCGCAAGCAAACAATGTTGTCGGTCAGGATGCAGCGGTTTCTTATATGCCCGGTGCTGCAAACAGATTTGAGAATTTCGATTCTATGATGGATAAATTTGCAATGTTCAATGATATGATTGCAACCGCACAAGGCGGAATTTCTCAAATGGTTTCTCACGGAGAGAGTATTCGTGATTTGGTTGCAAAAGCTAAAGAAGAAGGAGTTACGGAAGAAACACTCAATGCGATTCAGGCAGAAGTTGATGCGAGAATTGCAGAGATTGGCAAAATTAGAGAAAACACTTCTTTTAACGGTGTAAATCCTTTCAATACAGCATTTTCTCTCAGTATTCCTAATTGGCAGGAACTTTTTGGAATATCCGGAGTGCCGGAGGTTGCCGAGGGAGAAGACGCTGAAAATAATGTTCTTGCTTCAATTTCATTTGATATGACAATTGACGGTGAAAATGAAAACGGAGCATACAGTATTGGTGCTTCCGCAACAATAAATATCGGAGTTAATGAAGACGGCGCGCTGGAAATTACAGTTGACGCATCAATGGACTTTGACCTTTCAGGTCTTTCAAACGGCGGTGTACAATCAGATAACGCATTTGATATAATTAATAATTTCCTTGCTATGCTAACAGGCAAGCAGAATGATTTGGGAATGGCAAACAGTATTATGGATTCATTGTTTGCAAAAGCATCTGCAACAATCGAGGGTGACGGGTTCTCAATTTCTGCTGATAATAACGTAAATTTAGAACAGAGTTCATCAAATTCGCTAAAAGGACAAATAGTTCAGCACGCATCTATCACGCTGGACAGTTCTGCAAATCAAAGTCCTAATATAGCGATAAACATATTATAAGGGTGGATAATTATACAAAAAGAAGAGGAGGCTTCGCTTGCGAAGCCTCTTTCGGTGATTTCAAGTATTATTATTTGATTGTAAATAATTTTTAATAAAGAATTTATATCCTTGAAAAAACAGTCCGTATGTGTTATGCTTACGTTGCCAACTAAGAAACACAGGGGTTGTGTAACAAAATTAATTTTCCAATCATCAAATTTATACTCGGTTCAAAACAACGGCAATGCGTTTGTGTAAAGCAGTCGGTTTTGTTTATATCCAATTTATAAAAGGAGTTGTATATGCGTATTTATCCTGTTACAAAAGTACAGAACAATAAAAATTATCGTAATTTGCCTTCAAACAATGTAAATTTTAAGTCCTTGGAAACTTTTTTAGTTTATTTAGTTGCAAAGCAGGGCGTTGCGGCATTAAAGAGTACTAAAAAAATAAAATACTTAAACCAACTGGAAGACGGTTTAATGAATAAATATTCTCAGGATGTTTTAGCGGAATCATTAAAGGCAATATCCAAAACGCCGGACTCTTTTTATGATTATCATCATCAGGGTTGGACTTTGTGGCTTGGCGGCATATATGGCAGAGAGCCCGAGTATGTTGATACATTGAGATACAGGGCGCTATTCAATTTCCCGTCACTATCTGATTCCAGCAGGGTAGTAGTGCAAACAAAAAAAGAATTTCTGCAAAGTTTTTTTGAGAACGGACATGAAATATCAGAAACTTTTTTGAATGTGTTTAAAAATTTAAGAGACGATTTTTACGGTTCTTTTAAACAAGGAATTATTGATACATGTTTGTATTCACAATCGTATAATAAAATAAGGGAAATGAAAGACGTTGATAACTATTGTTTCCCCAGAGAATGCAATCCATTCTTTTTTGGCAGACCGTTTAGAGATTATGATATGCGTGATATAGATGATCCGGCGGCAAAAAAATTAGAAAAAAACCGAATATCATTGTATAGTAACCTTAAACTAATATCGACTTTAGATAAAAAGGTTCACGGCAATTATATTGAACAAAGAAGAAATGCAATCGAAAATATGAAATCTGTATTAGAAAAGTTTTTTAATGAAAAATTTACCCAATATGAAGAAAGAAAAAATTGCGAACTTTACAGGGAATTTTTAACCGTAATTAAAACAATATAATACAAATTTATCCTCCATTCGGTCTGCTTATTAATATTTTTATTATAAAATAGGAAACAGGAGATAACGTTATGGAACATAAAACAGCATTAATACTGGAAGGAGGAGCGATGAGGGGTTTATACTCTGCCGGTGTTCTTGATGTTTTTATGAGGAATAATGTTAATGTTGATGTAATTTACGGAGTATCGGCAGGTGCTCTGTTCGGCTTAAATTATAAATCCCGTCAAATAGGACGTGCTATAAGATACAACCTGAAATATGCCCGCGAAAAGAATTACATGGGATTATATTCGCTCATTACCACGGGTGATGTTATGAACAAAGACTTTTGTTTTAGAAAACTTGTGTATGAACTGGACAGACTTGATTTTGAAACATACAAAAACAGCCCTGTGGAATTTTATGCGGTTGTAACAAACTTAAAAACAGGGAAACCCGAATATATAAAAATTGATGATGCGGCGAAAGATATGGAATATTTCAGAGCATCCGGCTCAATGCCTTTTGTATCAAGACCTGTTGGGATAAACGGAAACCTCTACCTTGATGGTGCAATGAGCGATGCAGTTCCTTTTGAAAAAGTCCTTGAAACAGGCTGCGGGAAAATTATTGTTGTACTTACAAGACCTCAGGGTTACAGAAAGAAAAAATCATACCTTCCGTACAAACTTGTTTACGGAAAATATCCTGAATTGGTTGAAACCGCCAAAAATTATTATAAAAAATATAA
>JAFXYU010000261.1 GCA_017541565.1 bacterium
AGCAGGAGGCTTTCTGAGATTTTTTGCTTTGGTATAGATTACACCGACTTTGGAAGGCAGTGAAGCGGAAGAGTACTCGCGAGCAAGTTTGCAGCACTCGAACAAAACTTTTTCGTCAGGCTCAATCCCGTTAGTTTTAAGGAGAACATGCGATCCTGCGCAGGTGCGGGTATGAAACCAAAAATCCTCATCAGATGAAAGTTTTGACACAATATAGTCATTTTGTTTGTTATTTTTTCCCACAAAAACATCAAAACCTTCGATATTAAACTTTGTCAGAGTCGGTTTTGTTTGTTTCTTTTCTTTTTGTTTTTCTTCTATTCCGAGTTCTGATTTTATGTCATCAAGTTCGGATATATTTTTTGCACTTGTTATACTGTACAAAATATTATCAAGATAATTCGCCTCTATTTCAAGAGAGGAGAGTATCTCTTTAGATTTTTCTTTTGTAGTTTTGGATTTTGTATAGAGTTTATAATATCTTTGAGCGTTTTCGTTCATGGTTTTTGTTTCGTCAAGTTCAATCGTGATATCTTGATTGTTAACGTAATCAAAAACTGTAACGTTTTTCTGATAATCCGCTTTTTTATAAATATTTGCGGTGAGTAAATCTCCGTATAATTTGTATCTGTCTGTGTTATCCCTCTTTTTTAATAATACGGATATCTTTGAACTTGCGGTTTTGTTTTTTTTCAACTTTCCCTTAACAATTTCTTCCAGTTTAAGTTTTTCGGATTTTAAATTGACTGATTCCTGAACATTAGCATAATAAGAATCGACCATGCCGTTTACCGATTCAACCCTTTGAGAATCCGGCATGAGTTCCTGAAACAGAGTATATTTATCCCCTTTTATTGCGGGACGGAAAGTTTCCGTATTCAAATAGTCATCTATCTTTTCCTGTGTCAGACCTTCAAATTCAAGTTCCAGTTCGTTTGATAATTTTTTTTCACTCGCAGGAGGATAAATATATTTTAACCCGCCCTGAAGTTCTCTGTATCGGCTCTTTTCCGAGCCTACATTATGCGCACAGCCGATTATTACGGAACTTTCTCTGTCGTATAAAATGATATTAGAGTGTTTTCCCATAAGTTCTGCTGAAAGAGTCAAATACCGCTTGTCACCGAGTTCATCAAATGTTTCAAAAAAGAGTTCCAAAATTCGCTCATTTTCTGCGACTCTTGCGTCGCAAATTTTAGCACCTTCAATGTATTTTCTAAGCAGCATGCAAAACATCGGAGGTTTTTTGGGGATAACAAGACTTCGTTTCTTCTCGTTTTCTTCCGACATAAAAGCAAGATGATAAATCTGCGGATTTATGTTTATATATAGTTTTTTTGAAACTCCGTTATTTCTCAAAGAAAAAATAAAATCCCTTCTTGTCGGCTGTTGGATTTTTTGAACTCTTGAATTTATTATAAAGTCCAAATTTTCAATAAAAAAGGCTTTGAGGGTAAGAAAATCAATATTAATCATATTAATATCTGCCCCTATAAAATTGGGAATTATACTGTCTCATTGAGTTTGAATAGTTATTGTAACTTTGATAGTCGGCATAGTTTCGGTTTCGTGTCATATAGTTTGATTGAGCCTGCCAATACGGCATGGGACGATTATATGCCTGATTTCTGTAATTGTTTCTGTAAGATTGTCTTTGCATGGTTCTGTACACAACAGGGTCAACCGAGCCTGCAAAAACAGGAATTGTAAAGTTTAATATTAATATCATTATAAGAAACTTTTTCATAATTAAATTATACCATATTGTTTAATCTTTGGTCTTTCAATAAAATTGTGCAATTTACACTCAAAATTTGTTGTCAATAGGTTTATAACCCTTTGTTAACGTTAATTTTTGTAAATTCTGATTTTTACTAATAAGCATGGGGAGCATGGTCAATTGTAAAAATTTTTGGTAAATTCTTTACTTGATTCTTATCTTGGGAAAGAATACCATATACATATACCAGAAAGGAGTGATGGCTGTTAGGCTTGGGGGGTTGAAGGCAGATTATTTTCTGTCAGCCGAAGTAGAAAGATTTAAAAAGAGAGATTTTAATTTTGGGAAAAACAAAACTCAATAAGTACACAAATCAATTTATTTTTAACACATCAATTATTACAAATTAATCTGACGAGATTTGGAGACAGAATCAGTTTTTGGGGTAGGAGATTATTGGGTTGAAAAAAGGCTTTTCGTAATTTACGAAAAGCCTGATTTTTATTTATGCTTTTTTACGTTTCTTTTAACCTGCGCCGAAGAGGTCGCCGTCATAATTCAGGCTTTTTGCATCTTTTAAAACGGGATAATCATTAATATTTCTCGTTTTTGCAAAATCAATGGCTTCTGCTCTTGCAAGTTCAAGTATCTTGGCATCATTAACGATATCCGCAATAATCATATCCGGAAGTCCGCTCTGACGTGTTCCTAAAAATTCTCCCGGACCTCTCAGTTGCAAATCTTTCTCCGCAATGACAAATCCGTCGTTGGTTTGAGTCATAATACTCAAACGGGCTTTTGTCTCCTGAGATTTTGTGGAAGAAGACAGAATACAGTATGATTGCAAATCACTTCTTCCTACGCGTCCTCTTAATTGGTGAAGTTGAGAAAGTCCAAAACGTTCCGCGTTTTCAATAACGATTACCGTTGCATTAGGAACATCCACTCCGACTTCAACAACAGTTGTCGATACAAGAACATCATATTCTTTGTCTTTGAATTTTCGCATGACCTCTTCTTTTTCTTCATTTTTAAGTTTGCCATGCAGAAGTCCTATCTTAAATTCGGGAAAAACTTCTTTTTCCCAGCGTTCTTTTTCTTGAGTTGCGGCTTTGGCTGAGAGTGTTTCACTCTCTTCAATAAGGGGGTATACAATATATGCTTGCCTGCCTTCATTTACTTCTTTGCGTATCAAATCCGCAATCTGGCGGCGTGAATTTGTCATAGTCGTAATTATAGGTTTTCTGCCTTTAGGAAGTTCGTCAATTACTGTCAAATCCAAATCGCCGTTAAGCGTTATTGCAAGGGTTCTCGGGATCGGAGTAGCAGTCATGGTTAAAATTTGCGGGTTTTGAGACTTCTTTCTTAATTTTAATCTTTGTTTAACTCCGAATCTGTGCTGTTCGTCAATAATTACTGCGCCCAGATTTGCAAATTCAATATTATCCTGAATGAGTGCGTGTGTTCCGACTGCAATATTTGTCTGCCCGTTTCTCAAATTTGTTTCGGATATTTTACGCTGTTTTTTCCCGATGCTTCCAAGGAATAAATCAACAGAAAGTCCTAATGGCGTGAGCCAGTTAATAAGGTTATTGTAATGCTGCTGGGCTAAGATTTCCGTAGGTGCCATAATAGCCGCCTGATATCCGTTTTCTACTGCTGCAAGCAGCATAATGCACGCAACAACGGTTTTCCCGCTCCCTACATCACCTTGAAGAAGTCTTTGCATGGGTTTCTCTGAGTTTAGGTCATTAAGAATTTCATTAACCGCTCTCTGCTGTGCGCCTGTGAGTTTAAAAGGGAGTCCTTCAATAAACTTCATAACAAGTCCGTCACGCTTTATTTCGAGAGGAATTGAAGAAACATGTTTGCTGTTTTCTTCTCTCAAAACAGCAAGTCTCAATTGGATTAAAAACAACTCTTCAAACACAAGTGAAAATCGAGCCTGATTGAGTTTATCATTATCTGACGGAAAATGAATCTGCTCCATTGCCTCAGGTTTGTTGAGCAGGTGGTATTTCTCTCGGATGTAGTCAGGTATAACGTTTTGAATGTCGCTTTTAAACATTTGAATAGCAGTGTAGACTATTTTTCTGAGTGTTTTTATATTAAGTTTTTCGCTTAAAGGATAAATCGGAACTATTCTTGCCAAATTAAGATTGGCTCTGCCAAAATCTGTCGACTCTTCATCTGCTCCTTCATAGTCAAGTATGGAATAGGTTGGCTGGTCGAGTGTAATCATTCCGTCATAGGAATTAAGTTTAACCGTTCCGGAAACCATTATTCCGGAGTCTTTAGGAAATTGAGATTTCATTCTTTCCTGAGTATAACGGTTGCTTTTTGCAGCAAAAAAGTTCAGACTTATACTTCCCGTACCGTCAGAAATTCTTACTTTAACCACACCCAAGTTATTTCTTGTTGTAAACGCTTCTACAGACTTTATTCTTCCGAATATCGTTGTTGTTTCGCCCTCCCGTAAATCTCTGATACGGGTTCTGGTTGAATAGTCGACGTATTTTCTCGGGAAATAATAAAGCAGATCAGAAACCGTATAAATTCCTAATTTGTTAAGCATATATGCGAGTTTTGGTCCGACACCCT
>JAFXYU010000262.1 GCA_017541565.1 bacterium
ATCACCTCTGACGGTCAATTGGAATTTTGCGGCACCGCTGGCTACATATTTGTTTGCAAAACTCGGTAACACGTCCAATTCCTCCTGAGGAACAACCTCACAAAATAGTGAAAATGCTTTCGCCGTCACAACATTAAGACTTGCCGCACTGTTCATAAGATTTACCGGATTTATTGCGTTCAAAGGTCCGAGAAGTTGCGAAACAATAGAAGCCATACGCGCTCTTACTTTCATATCGGCATAATTCTTAACCAAGTCAAAATCACCAAAAATATGAAGGCTCAAAATATTACCTAAAGAAGTTATCGGGTCAATATGACAAACCCCTTCGTCAAAATTCAAATGTCCGATAAGTTCCGCAAAGTGTGTTGTATCAATTGATGTTAACGAATTAATAACACCGCCCAAAGCAGTTTGGAAAAATTGTGATTCGCGAATGTTCTGCGCAATAATAAGGTTTTCCAATTTACCGAACGGACCGAATTGACCGTTTGTTACTACAAAATCAACGTCACCGTCAAGCCCTTTCATTTGTGCTGCAGGAGTTGTAGCAGAACCGTCTATAGTTAATTTTGCCTGAAATTTTGCCGTACCTGAAAGCATATCCTTCATACCTGCCGCATCAAGAAGGGTTTTTGCCACATCAATTCCTTCACCTTGCAAATCAATTGCTACAAGTGTTTTAACTAAATCAACATTTATATCCCCGCCTACTCTGCCTTTAAAGATATTTGTTCTCAGACTTCTCAATGCCAGTATATTCCTTGCAAGCGCAAGTCTTGATGTTGTATTCAGAACTTCTATATTTCCAGTTACAATCCTTCTCATATCAATAGAACCCGAATGTACCGCAACAGGAATATCAGCAGGCTGAGTCTGAGCGGAATGTCCGTTTTTCGGTGTCTGCGGAACGTATTTTTGCGATTTATCAGCGACCGCAAGCATTCTTTCCAAGTTAATAAATCTCGAACTTATATCCAGTCCGGAAATATTCATAACGTTACCAGCCAGAAGGCTCAAAGTACCCTTAACACTAATATCTGAACCGTTCAAAACAGCATTATTCATATTAAAATCTAAATCATGCCCTCTAAAGTTCAAGTTTACATACTCAATATTTGTAAGGAGTTCCGGAATATTGATTTCTCTGACATTCAATCCTCCTCTTATAAGAGGTGAGGCTGTTTCACCAAAAATGAAGAATTTTGTTTTATCAATAATAAAACTTGAACGCGGAAATACAAAGAGTTTTCCGCTTAAATTTTTCGGAAGATTAACTTTAATAAGATTAATTCTGTTACCGGCAATTGTTCCGTCTACATCAAGAATACTGTCAAGGTTAACAATTTCCTTTCCTTTATCATCCGTCGTAATCGTTCTTGTGAACAATCCTGTTTTCTTAATCTTAATCCTTTTCGGTTTCAAATCCACAATCGCCTGAAGAGAAGTTTGTTTGCCGCCAAGTTCGGTAAAATCAACAGGTGTAATATAATTATCTTTATCCGCAAGGGCTGTCACTGTAAGTGTCTGTTTTTTCTTATTACCGTCAAAAGTTAAGTTTACCGGAATTGCCCCTTTTGAAGAGATATACATTTTGTATTCACGTCCGAGAAGTTTAATAATATCATCTGTATTAATTGTTCCTTCGGCATTAAAATTAACCTTATCAAGCTTTGTATAATTTAAAACTTCGCCTGAATACTTGATTTTTGATTTGTCGTTAAATAAAATTTCGTTTTCTGCAATTTTTATATCTTTTTCTGAAATCTGAACACCAATCTTAGGAGCAGTCACAGAAGAATTTGTTTTGGGAAGAGCAAAAACAAAATTATCGTTGTTAACTTTTCCGTCTAAAGTTTTTGTCTTTGTATTACAAATAAATTCACCGCCAAATTTATTATTTCTTATTCCAAAATTGCCTGCTCTATCGCCAAAGTTAAGATTATCAAGATTAAAATTTGCACCTGCGACAGCATCTTTTAATTTACCCTTGAGTACAAAATCCAATGTCATATCGCCCGAACGGAAATTGTATGCGTTTCTCAAATCTTTTGGCGCAAAAGCATTAAAGAGAACCGGCAAAGGCAGTTTCTCTGTTTTTACTGAAATATCCGCAACCGATTTTTTATCAATCGTACCGTTTACACTTACCTTGGATTGGTTAACAAGCAGGCTTGAATCTTCAAGTGTAAGAACACTGTCGTCCAACAAACAGTTAATGTTTGCTTTGGAAATTACCTGACCTAAATTCCTTATTGCCAAACCGCCGTTTGTAATTTTTACAAAACCGTTTGATTTAAGTTTTTTAAAATTTGTCTTTATATAGCAATCAGAAACAAGCGATCCGTCTGCCTTAAATTGAGCAAGTTCATGAGGTATTCTCAGAGAATCCAAAAATGCACGCGCAAGGAGGAGCATGTCATTAAATTTGATTTCTCCGGTTTTAATATTCATATCCATTTTCGGATGTTTTCCGTAATGAAATTTACCTAATAACTGTAAATTCTGCTCCGGAGCGGCATAGATATTTGTATCCATATCCAAAGTCGAACCAAAAGTCTTTATTCTTAAATAACTTTCGGGTAATTGAAGTTGAGATACCTTTAGAGTAATACCTTCTATATTAAAATATCCGAACGAAGTTATTAAGCCGTTTTTATGAGTATTAATCCTCAATTTAGTATCGAGATTTGCTTTTAAATCATAATTTCTGTACATAGTTACAGGATTGACGAACGGAATATCAATTCTTTCTGCGGGGTCATCCTCCGAATCCAGCGTCGGTTCCGATTTCGGAATAAAAGTATTAATATCAATATTGGCGGTCAAATTCTTGTTTTCATCATTAAATAATTCCGCATAAGTCTTAACTTTTGCTCTCTTGCCGTTAAAATATCCGGCAGTCAACTCTTCTCCTTTGAGTTTTAAATAATGATTGGAATTAATGTCTTTTACAAGAACTTCGTAATTGTGCAATTTTGCAGCCGGAACTTTTATTCTTATCCATGCGGGATTGAACCAGCCTTGTTCTTCAACTTTTTCTTCACCCAAAGTTTTTTCTTTATTAGCATTTAAAATGTCTTCAACGAGTTTTACAACTTTATAATCAACATTATCTCTTGCAATCTCAAGGTTAACAAAAGGTTTTTCGACATCAAAACAAGATACTTTGACGGTTAAAAGTAAAAGGCTCGGGATAGAAACTCTCGTTTTAATACTGTCAGCAGAAAATAAGAGTGAGCCGTCCGGAAGTTTTACGGAAATATCATCAATTTTTACACCTGCACCCAAAAGCGGTGTCGTAATTATTTTTATGTTACCAAAATCAACATCCAACTGTGATTGCTCTTTAGCCAAATCCTTAACAAGCGGTTTATATTGATTTAAGTCAATAACATTAGGTAAAATCAACAAGAATGACAAATATAATGCCAAAACTATTCCTAAAATGCTATACCAAAAAATCTTCCAAGAATTGCTCATAAAATATCCCCTTATTTTTTAAAAAATTATACCACAAAACCGTCTGTATTGAACGGTATATTAAAGAGGTAAACAAACAAGAATTTAGTATTTTCTTCTTGTACAAAGTTCCATGCGGTATCTCTTATAAGCATTATTAAGTTCGGTCATACCGATTGCTTTATCAATTTCTTCGGTTGCTTTTTCATAATCACCGGCTAAATCATAGGCATTTGCAAGAGCAAAATGAGCAAAAGGAGTTTCTTCTTCCTCTAACGCTTTTGCACAAGTTTGAATCCTGTTTTTATCATAAATTTCCTTCAACCTCTTGCATTCAGCCAAATCTTTTTGCGCCTCTTCGGGTTCACACATCAGACGATCAAGTTTGTATCTTCTTGCATAAAGAAAATAAGCAACAGAATCTCCGTCAGCCTCACGAATAGCCTCATCAATCAGTTTACGCGCCATTTCATTATCAACATTTATAAACTTTTCCGAATCGGCTACAATTTTTTTCATTCTTTCAGTTGTCACAGGTTTTGAATCAAACGTATATTGAACAACTATAAAATTCTGTCCGCAGTCATCAGGAAAATTTCCGAACGGAGCGGATTTTTGAAGTGCATTCAGAGCAAATTCATCAAAAACTGGGTTTCCCGAACTCTCTTTTAAATCGTACGCATAAAGTTCACCCTCACGCGTAACTTTGAATTGGACAACCGCATGCCCTTCATCCGTCAATTCAGGCTGATTCCAGTTCGATTGAATTTTATCCCTTATTCCCTGCATATAATCGGAAAACACGACTTGAGCAGGAGCATTGCATTCAGCATACGCACCTAAACTTGTGATAGAGATAATACCGAGAAAAATTAATAAATTTTTTGCCCAACTCCTCATAACATAATCCTATGAAAAAACTTTCACGAAATCCATACATAAATATAAAATTGTAACGAAACTTAAAGGTCGAAACAAATTTTTTACCGTAAAAAGTTTGCTTTATGTATTTTGAAAGATTTATGGTATTATCAAGATACAGGAGGGAGTAATGTTTGAACTCAAAGCACAAATGTATTTCTCGGCGGCACATCACCTTCTAAATTATGACGGTGCTTGCGAAAATCAGCACGGACACAACTGGCTTGTGGAAGCCTACGTTTCAGGAACAAAACTTGATAAAAGCAATATTCTGGTTGACTATAAAATAATTAAAAAATATTTAAAAGAAGTTTTGGATTATTTTGACCACAAAGATATCAATGAACTTCCGGAATTTAAAGAAATAAGCCCGAGCAGCGAAATTCTGGCAAAATTTATTTATGAAAAAATGAAATCAAACCTTCCGCAAATCAGCAAAGTTTCAATCTGGGAAACTCCGACCTCTTGTGCAAGTTATTTTGAGGATTAAAGATGGATTTGATACAGACAATTATAATGGGAATAGTTCAGGGATTAAGCGAATTTCTGCCGATTTCAAGTTCGGCTCACCTTGTATTTTCATCCAATTTTTACAAAATTTTTAAAGGTATTGAGATTGTTCAAAACAGTAATCAGGAAGTATTCTTGGATATTATGCTCCATCTGGGAACACTTATTGCCGTCTTGATTTATTTCAGAAAAGAGATTTTTGAAATCGCACGCGCTTTATTTATCGGAATAAAAACAAAAGACTATTCCTCAAAAGATTTCAAACTCGGTATTTACATAGTTTTAGGTACGTTTTTAACAATCTGCGTTGCATTTCCGCTCTCGGATATTGCGGAAAAACTTGTTTTCAGACCGGACATAGTCGGAGTTATCCTCTTTTTCACAGGTGTAATTCTTCTGTCAAGCGAGTTTTGGGCAAAGAAGATTTCCGATAAAAAAGAAATATCTCTAAAAACCGCAATAATTATGGGTATTGCACAAGGCATTGCAGCACTTCCGGGATTTTCCCGTTCCGGTTTAACGATTGCATCGGGACTGTTTTCCGGTATTGACAGAACCAACGCCGCAAGATACTCATTTCTTTTAAGCATCCCGATAATATTGGGCGCATCAATGGTTTATCCGCTTGTAAAAATTGATTTGGCAGAAGTTGTTACATATAATTGGACTGCGATAATCGCAGGAACAATAGTTTCCGCAATAGTAGGATACTTATGTATCAAATATTTCTTAAAATTCGTATCAAAATTTTCGCTCGCTGTATTCGGCTATTATTGCTTAATTATTGGGCTTGTTACAGCAGTCTTTTTCACAATTTATTCATAGGAGTACATTATGGAATTAAACAAATACATTGAACACACTCTTTTAAAACAAGATGCAACCGAAACAGAAATAAAAAAACTCCTTGATGAAGCAAAGGAATACAATTTCTTGGGGGTGTGTGTAAATCCTTCCAATGTAAAATATGCAGCCGAATATCTTAACGGTACGGGAATAAAAGTTGTGACGGTTATAGGGTTTCCTTTGGGGCAAACAACTACGGAAATCAAGATTCTTGAAACAATTGACGCGGTAAAAAACGGTGCAGACGAAATTGATATGGTTATTAATGACGGAAAACTCAAAGACGGAAAATATGATTATATTGCGGATGAGATATCAAAAATCAAATTTGCATGCCAAAATAAGCCGCTCAAAGTTATTCTTGAAACAGACCTATTAACAAAAGAAGAAATAAAAAAAGCCTGTGAAATATGTATTCAAGCAAAAGCGGATTTTGTAAAAACCTCTACGGGTTTTGTCAAAAACGGCGTCGGAGCAAAGGTTGAAGATGTAAAACTAATGTACGAAACCGTAAAAGATTTCGGACTTCAGGTTAAGGCCTCGGGCGGAATCCGTGACAAAGAAACCGCACTCAAAATGATTGAAGCGGGCGCAGCAAGACTCGGAACAAGTTCAGGAGTAAAAATCTGTCTGTAAACATAATGTAAGTTTTTTATACCACTATATATTTTTTATATCACATGTTATAATATTATAGATGGCAGACTTGAGAGAGTATATTTTATCAACCTTCAACTACTGTATTAATATTGATTCTGCTCAATTATCACAATACAGTTCTTTATCATTGCTGGAAAACGGAGATTATAATGTATACATCACACCGATAAGACACCCGAATTTTACTAAAAAACAAAACAGGTACAACTATTTGGTAAAAAAGGCTTTTAATATATGGTCTGAAGCATTATTTGAAAAAAATATAAAATTTCATATAATAAGTACACCTTATCAGGCTGATATAAAAGTTTATTGGACAAAATCTAACAGATATGCGGCGGGAATGCAATTTTGTGAAGAAAATCTTAATTATAGAAATCGCTGTTTTACAATCGGTATTGCAGAGATGGATTGGGAGCCTTATTCCGAGGATGAGGTTTATCATATTATACTGCACGAAATCGGACATGTGTTCGGATTAGGACACAGCAGAGATGAAGGTAATATAATGTCGATAACAGGTGAGTGGGTTACGGAACTCTCAGAAAATGATATAAAGGTTTTGAACTTGGTTTATGCTATTGATAAAAACAAATCTTATTCGGAAAGCATTAATTTTATAAATTATTACCTTTCTCATTGGAATGAAAGAGTACAACGTAAACCCATTGAACAAAATAAAAATTTAGAGTATATTCTCTCAAATATCGGATATGTAAAATTATTCAATTTACTTCAACCTGAAATTCAAATCGATAAAAAGATTCTTTCTTGTAGAAATTTATATCAAATATAATATGTGATTTGAGAGTAAGTAAGGTTTGAAATTTGCATCAACAATAATCTATTCAATCTTCTCAATATCTCTGCTGTTGTTTGAAAACTGTTCAATGAGTTTCTTGGCGGTTTTTGGATTATTCATTGTAGCATTTCCACCAATACATCCGCCTTCACAGCACATAACTTCAATAAGATTGCAATCTCCCTCACAAATTCCTTCTTTTGCAAATTTCTTTAATTGTCTTATGCTTTCTTTATTCAAACCGTTTATCACGAATGGTTTTACGCTATTTTCGTCTTTGAGTGCAGATTTAACAGACTCGGCAACTCCACCGGAAAAACCAAAATTGCGCGCTTGTTTTGAACTTTCTACTTTGTATTTTCCTTCTTCACAATCAAGAATTTCTATTTTTCTTGCAACAAACAAAGCACCGAGTTCCTCATAGTTCATAACATAATCAACATTTGGATTATCATAACTCTCCGCACGCTTTGCAACACAAGGACTTACAAAAACAGTAACGGCATCCGGAAATTCCTTTTTAACAATCTCTGCCGTATAATACATAGGTGTTTTTGTCTCGGAAACATAAGGCTTAATTTCCGGTAAATGTTTTTTTATTAATTGATTATAACCGGCACAGCAGGAAGTTGTCATAAAATGAAGTATATCATCTTTTTCTGTTTCCTTATTTTCGGAATTTTCACCGTACCCGCCTTCATTAACCCAGCCTAACCATTCACTGTTTTTTTCTTTTACGCCCTGCATTCTTTCGGTAAATTCTTTTGCCTCATTTGCTGCCGTAATATCCGCACCTTGGGCAACTTCGTAAACTTCGTCAAAACCTGCTTTTTCAATTGCGGTTTTTAACTGATAGATATTACCCGGGAATTGTCCCGCAATAGATGGCGCAACCATAGCAATAACTTTCTTTTTGGATTTAATTGCCTTTAATATATCGATAATCTGACTCTTTTCGTGAACCGCGCCAAAAGGACATGCCGCCGTACATTTTCCGCAATTTATACATTTTGAATAGTCAATACTTGCAAATCCTGTTTCATCTTTTTTTATTGCACCGACAGGACATGAATCTTCGCACGGAACAGAAATTTTCACAATTGCTTTATATGGACATGCAGCAACGCACATCTGACATTTTTTGCATTTTGAATCATCAATAACGGATTTTCCGTTAACAATCGAGATTGCCCCGAACTTACAATTTGAAATACAAGGTCTTGCAATACATCCCTGACAAAGATCCGTTATAAATATTCTGTTCGTTGCACACCCTTTACATGCCGCCTGAAGAACGGTTAAGTTCTTCTCGTCAATTTTAGTTCTTTCAAGCGCCCTTTTAGCATATTTTGCAAGCGAAACGGTTTCATCGTCGTCTTCTATCTGGAAGCCTAATCCCGCAATGGTTCTGTCTTTAATAATCGCACGCTCTTTGTACACACAACATCTGTAAGGAACTTCCATTCCTTTCGGACGCATATCATAAGGAATAAGCCTCGTTTGCTCCTCAAAATCATCGGAGAAAAACGCTCTTATAATCCTTACAAGAATTTCTTTTTTTAAGTGTATTGCCTGTCCTGCGTTATTCATTTTCTTTTTAAAAATTCCTAATACTGCTAATTATTTCCCAATTTCTTTTCTATTGCATCTAAAACTTTTTCAACGGTTGCTTCCGTTATCACATCATCATCTATTTTAACATAAGGTGCTTTTGAATATTCCCAGTTGATTGAACAAAGTCCCAAACAATTGCTGCCCGTGACTTCTACCTTATCACCGTATTTTCTCGGGATAATATTGTTCAATTCCTGCAAGTTGCTTCCGCCCATTACAAAGCAGGTTGTTCCCAAACATACTTTTACCGAAATTTTTGTCATGTCAGACTCCTCTATATATTATACATAAATCTTTTTAAATTATTAATCCTCGTCACTGTTTGTAAATTGTAAAAAACTTCCAATCAGATTTTCATTCCAAACTTTGACATCTTTTGGAACATCAAGTACACACGGAGTAAAATTCCATATATATTTGATTCCTGAATCTGTCAAAAATTTTGCCGTGCTTTTTGCAAATTCTCTCGGAATTGTTAATATAGCAATTTCAACATTCATTTTTGAGATAAGGTTGCTCAATTTTGAAATATCATAAACTTCTCTGCCGTTAATCTTAGTTCCGATTTTATTTTTGTCATTATCAAACATTGCACGAATATTAAGCCTGTAATCCTTGAAACTGTCATATTTCGCAAGTGCGGAACCCAAGTTTCCCGCCCCGATAATGAATGCATCACGCTTCTGCTTAAATCCAAGACGTTTTTCTATCGCATATTTGAGTTGTTTTGCATCATATCCGACACGACACTTACCGGAATTATCAAGGTATTTTATATCCTTCCGCACCTGAGAATTGTCAATATTTAACAGGTG
>JAFXYU010000263.1 GCA_017541565.1 bacterium
AATTACTGTAATCCGAATCTTTGTTCATAACCGATGTCACCCTCCGGCATCGGATTTTTTTATGCTAAAATTAATATTATGAAAAATTTATTAACTGATAAACCCCTATATAAACACGACTGCGAAAAATGTGTATATCTTGGATCGGCACAGGAAAAGGATTTTTATTTTTGCAATAAATCATTAACCGGCAGAGATTCTTTAGTTATAAGATTAAGTGATAAACCAAGCGATTATTTAAGCATGCCTGTAGAGGTGGCAAAAGGTGGTATTATTTCAGGGGAAATAAACGATAGTACCTTTGAACTCGCTTATCACTTGTATAGGGTAAATCAATTATTAAATAATTAGGGAAAAGCAAAACGCTATAATATAGCGTTGCTTAATTGTTTTATTTTAATCCAAGTTCTTCTAATTCATCATCATCTATGTCTTCTGTAGGTCTTATAGAATCCATTTCTATATTGTATCTTTTTCCATCTTTATCAACGCAGGTAGCGAACTGGATATCTATATATTTGCCTCCGTTTTCAGCAAATCTGTTGTTCCAAGTATAAAGAACTAATCCGATTTCTTTTGTTTTATAATTGTAAATTTCAGTTCCAAATAATGTTCTGTCTTTTTCGAGTACCATAATTTTGCCCTTTCTGTTATTTATTAATAATTACTTTAATTGCATTTTTTACTTCAGGTTTATTTGTTTTGAAGTCTATGTATTTACTTGTAACTTTGATTAATTGAATTGAACAACCGTTTTCAACAAATAATGCCAATATATCTTCAATTCTTGCTTGGCAGTTTGTAATTGTAATGTAGTCAATATTAAATTCTTTACAATGGTCTATTATAGGTTTTACATCGTTTTCCCAAATTACATCACTAAAATTAATGTTTTCATTTGTTGTTTCTAATGTTCTTTCATAAGCATAAAAGAATGTTGAATTAATGCCTTGATCTTTAAGGCATTTGTCAATGTTTTTTGCTTTTTCTAATTTTTCAATTGTTCTCATTTTTATGTCCTTTCGTTTAATGTGCATTAACATTAATCGCTCTGAATGTACTTTAATTAAAGTCATTGGGAACGATTTTGTATCATTTCAACACAATAATTTTTCTTTTATTCTTCATCATCGTTTGATATTTCATCGACAAATTCAGGTTCATAATTTTCTGCAATTTCTTTGCATAATTCAATTAATTTTTTTGCATATCTTTTTTCTTCATCAGAGGATATATCCTCGTTGTAAAGTGCATTTTTACAATCTACTAAATCTTGGTAGGTGTTGTGAAATCTGCAATAACTCATGTTTGACATTTAAAACCGCCTTTCTATTTTTCAATAAGTTCACCATAATATTTATCTTCAGGATGTTCAGGATCGAGTAAGCATTCAATCATAAACACAAATCTTTCGCCGGCATCAATTCCTGTTAATTGAACGCAGGCAACCATTTTTTTATCTTTGCTTATTGCGACAACTTTGAAATCGTCATCAATGTTACCTTCAAAATTGATAATATGTTTTAGTTTGTAAATTCCGTTCAATTCAATCATTGTCTGCTCCTTAATCGTCTAATGAAGTGCCGTCTGAAAATACAAGTTTTTCAATTCTTAAATCACCGCTTGAGGAATCTTTTCTGTATTCGATTTCTTTGAATCCGTTTTCATCCCAATAATCAAATACTCCGCAACCTGAAATGCCGATCCCATATTTTTTAGATAATTTTTCAAGTTCATTCATAAATGCTTGGTAGTTTCTTTCTTCTTTGTCTGTTGTCATAATGCCCATATTTATTGCTCCTTTCGTTTAATGTGCATTAACATTAATCACTCACAACTCACTTTAATTAAAGTCATTGTGGGCGATTTTGTATCATTCGGACACATAGTTATTGAGCGATGTAATAAGGTGTTTGTGCGTAATTATTGAAGTTCCAACGCAAGTCAAAATAAAAATCCTGCTCATAATCCGGGGTTGGTTTTATATGAGGCGGCAGGAAGTTTTTGCTTTCTTCATGTGCTTTATAAGTATTTATAGCTTGTCTTAATTCAATGTTAAATTTGGCTTTGAATTCTTCCAAAGTCAATTCCAACTGTTCTTCGTGATTCTGTCTATTTTTTATAATTATTTTTCTGCTCATTTTTACTATCCTATATTATGTGAATGCATTTTGTAAATTAGCCTGTTGTATAAATATAAAAAGCAGGGGATGAACCCCTGCGATTTATATGTATTTAAAGAATGTTTCTCTGACTTTTATGGCTAATTCAATTTGTTGTTTAGCAAATTCTGCATATCGATCAGGATTTGTAAAATCTACAAATATCGTTCTTCTTATAAAGCAACTTTTATTTGAATCCTTACAATCCCAAGTTAAAGTGCCAAGTTCTTTTTCGATTTCTTTTTCGTGTTCTTTAAGGTCTGAGAATAGTTGTTTGTTGTCCCCGATAAATAATTCAGATGCGATATAATTATCTTTTACACTTATTGTTTGCTTTATATATGCACCTTTGAGTCCAATCGGGATATTTTGGTAATGTTGTGATGCCGGCTTTATTTGATAATCACCCTCACCCATTTCATCGCAGACTTCTGAATAAACTTTCCAATAATCGTATTGGATTCCGGCTGTTTTG
>JAFXYU010000264.1 GCA_017541565.1 bacterium
AGCAGAAGATAAGAGCCTTGAGTTGAAGTTAACAAGACTTGATAACGAAAGAAACGCAGTAAAAACAGAAATGGATGCGGTTAAGAAAGTTATCGATGAGAATATCGAAAAATCATATAAAACATTCTCAGGCTAATAAGTATACTCCCTAAAATGGAGAATATAGTCGAAAGACACTTCGAGAGCCCCGATGAGGGGCTCTCGAAGTTTATAACGTAAAACTTGTAGTTATGAATCCGGCATGGAAGTTTAATTTACGTGCGTAGCACCCCCGAAGAGGGGCTCTCGAAGTTTATAACAAAAAACTTAATTGTATCTCCCTCCCTTTATAGGGGGAGGGTTGGGGTGGGGGCTGATATTATCGTGTAATCGTGTATAGGAATATCCCTGCTGATATGCTCAAATTAAGTGACTCAACACTTTGTGACATTTCTATAGTTACATTTTTTGTTGCGAAATCCTTTAATTCTTCGCTAAGTCCTGTCGCTTCCGAGCCAAACATAATTAAAACTTTTTCTGCCGGCATGTAATCTTTTAGCCAAACCGTATTTTTGCTTTTGGGCAGAGTGGCAATGCGTTCAAATTTTTCAAAAATTCTTTTTAAATGATTATAATCATTTATTTCTAATACAGGCACTTTCCATAGATTTCCGACCGATGATCGGACACATTTTGGGTTGTATAAGTCCACTGTGTCGCCGTAAAGGATTATTGCATCGACTCCGAAGGCGGCAGATGTTCTCAATATTGTGCCGAGATTCCCCGCATCTTTAATATTTTCAAGAAGAATAACTTTTTTATATGAGTTATCCCAGTCTATTTTTATTTGTTTTGCTACTGCTACTGCCTTGGGTGCGGATTCGGTTGAGGAAATTTTTTTTAGTACAGCCTCTGTTGTTTCAATATTTTCAATCGAACCAAATGATTTATATCCTTCTACGGTAAATACTCGTTCTATTTCAATTCCGGAAGACAAAGCCTCTTCAATACACTTGTCACCTTCAAGCAAAAACAGTCCGCTTTCATCTCGGTATTTTCTCTGAAGAAGTTTAGCCGTTTCTTTAACCAAATCATTGTTAACGCTTGTTATTTTCATAAAATATTAAACTCCTTGAGCAATTCTTTTTCCTGTGTGGAAAGCAAATTGAAATCAATCAGTTTACCTTCATATCCCATCTTAACAAAAGAATGAATTTTTCCGTCTTTTTTATAACACGAGTTTTCCAATCTTACTCCGAAAAATTCAGGATTATAAAGTCCGGGTTCAATCGTAAAACACATTCCGTCCACAATCTCTGTTTTTGCAATCTCATTTTGGGAAAGATTTGGAGGTGCTTCGTGTACATTTATACCTATTCCGTGTCCTAATCCGTGGTTGAATTTGAACCCGTCAATTGCATTATCCAAAAGCGAATGAGCCAAGGAATCATACTCTATTCCCGTATTGTAGTCTGCATTATAGCAGTTTAAAAACGATTTTAAGACTGTTGTATAGACTTTTTTTTGAAACTCATTTGGTGTTCCTTTTACAAAAACTCTTGTAATATCAGTTGCAAGACCGCTTTCGTAATATGCTCCGCAGTCAATCAAAACCAGGTCGCCGTCTTTAAGGAAAACTTCTTTTGAATTTTTTGAATAATGTGCAAGTGCTGAATTTTGGTTTATCGCAACAATTGAGTTAAAACTCAGTGACTTTGCTCCAAATCGCATAAATTCTTCTTTCAGTCGTTTTGAAATATCGTATTCGGAAAGATTGTCATTGGATTCAATGTATTCTCGAATTGCCGCAACGGCTTTGTCAGTTCTGTCGAATGCTCTTTTGTACGCTTCAATTTCATTCTCTGTTTTAACTGATTTCATTTTTGCAATTTCAGAAGGTTTATCTATCGGGTGTTTGATTAGTGCGTAATCGTAAGCATTGATTAAGGCTTTGTTTACAACAATTTCTCCTTCGTAATTTTTTAAAAAATCGCCGCATTCTTTGTCTTCCGTAAAAATAATTTGGTTCTCATTATCAACAAACAATTTTGCCCAAATTTTAGAGGTGTTATCGGAAGAAAAATCCCTCAGACCTGTAATATAAGAAACTTCTTCAAGATTTGATATAAAGTGCGCTTTTTTAGGTCTATAGTTAATCGGCTCAAACGCTTTTATATAGTCTTTTGTGTGATTTTCCGTAAAGTTATTTATCGGATCTTCGTCAAGGAGTTTGATTTTATATCCGTCAAATCCTTCCAAACGCTTTTGGGAAATTTTTTTTGATACAATTCCCAGTGTTTTTTCCGGATTAATGAGTTTTCGAATTTCGTCGTCCTGACTTTGTCCCAAATTGAGTTTTACGACAGTAATTCCTTGTTTGACTTCATTGTCAGCCTGAGTGTGATACCTTCCGTCCACAAAAAGATAGATGTTATCTTTTGTTATAAGTGCATCACCGGTTGAACCGGTAAACCCTGTAAGCGTGTATCGTGCATTTTCGCTCAACAAGGAATACTCCACAAGATATTTGTTCGTGGAATTTACCAGAAGATAATCAGTGTTAATTTGTTCTAATATCTTATTCATCTATATCAGTAAGTTTAATCAAATGCCAACCGAATTGTGTCTCAACCGGTTCGGAAATTTCGCCTTTTTTGAGTGCAAATGCGGCATCTTCAAATGGCTTTACCATCATACCTTTGCCGAACCATCTTAAATCCCCGCCATCTCGTCCGGACGGACATTTTGAATAATCTCTTGCCAAGTCTTCAAATGCAACTCCGTTATTCAGGTCTATAAGCAGGTTTTCTGCTTCTTCTTTTGTGTCTACTAATATATGGCTTGCTCTGATTTTCATAAATTACTCCTCTCGTTAATAGTCCTCAAACATAATAGCATTAACATTATCGGATATAAAATAGTTAAAAAGAACTATACAAAACTTAATATATAATACTTTAGAATTAATTCTCAGGGTTGACAAAATTTTTGTATTGATATATAAT
>JAFXYU010000265.1 GCA_017541565.1 bacterium
CATTAAGGCTTTGCATTCAAAATCATCGCTAATATTAATAAATATAGACATCATTGATGGATAAAAACACGGTATCAAAAATAAAAAAGTTGCAATAATACAGCTAAATGCAAATACATTATAACTATATAAGTGATTTAATTTATCTGTTTTTTTAAAAAGTTCATAAACATATATTAAAACAAAGAAAGGAAATAATTATGAAAAAATATAAGTTATAAAGAAATTAAACTTTTTACTAATAATATTACATAAAAAAGAAAAATAACAACAAGTCCTGTATTCGCCATAAATCTATATATTTTATTTTGGAAAACTCCGTGTTTTGCTTTTGCAGTTATAACTTGTTCAACAAGAAATATAATGAATGCAAGTACGCTAACAGTCCAAGCCAATAATAGAAATATACCTAATGGCAGCCAAATATAGTGAAAAGGATGTTGAAAATTTATCACATAAATTAGAACCGGAAGGTATAGCCAACCACTAATTGCAAAAATATTATAACCCAAGTAATTTTTTAATTCTTTTATTTTCTTTAATAAATTCATGACAATAGATTATCACAAAATTAAAAGGAGGATATTATGACAGACTATAAACAACACGAAAAATTAAAACAATTGTCTTTATCAGCATATAGAGGTAAAAAGAATAATACAGACTACGAAGAAATAAATACTATAACTAATTATCTTACAGGTTTTAGAGCAAAAATATATAAGAATGGCTTAAACATTGTAATTGCATATTGTGGTTCAGACAGTTTGTTGGATTGGACTATTAGTTGGAATTGTTGGGGTAGAAACCCCAACCTACAGGCTCATATACATAGAAGAATATACACGTTCTGACGGAACAAAAGTCTCTGGATATTATAGAGCATACCCGAGAAGATAGTTGGAGCATTTGGCATCAGAGACTATGCTTTCAAAAAAATGGGGAGCGAAAATGCGCCCCCCATTTGTTTGAAAGAAACAAGACAATAGAACTCAAATTAGTCTTTCAATTATCAAATTTTATAGATTTTTGGGGACTGGAGTTATTCCTGCTTTTATTATATAAATGAAGAATAAGAAAGGATTTTTATATGGAAATAAAGGTTATTGATAATGTAAAATCACAAGAGGCTGATATTCTTGTGGTAAATATGTTTGAAGAAGGAAAAACTTCAAATGATTTAGCTAACGAATACGCTATCGGAGAAGATAATTTTAAGGGTAAATTCGGAGAAACTTATCTTTTACAAACGTACGGAAAAGAACCGTTTAGAAAAGTTCTTGTTTTGGGTTTAGGGAAAAAAGAAGAATTTTGCCCTAACAAATTCCGTGAAGCAGTTGTCAAAGCCGTTAAAAAATGTATGCAAATGGAAGCAAAAACTGTTTCTTTTGAGTTTGACGGAATAGACTTTGACTTTGCCGAACAATTTACGGTTGGTGCCTTTATTGCGGATTACAAATTCGATAAATACAAATCCGAAAAGAAAGATAACAAAATTAGGGAAATCTATGTTTCAGCATCCCAAGACGGTGTTAAAAAAGGTGAAAAGATTGCTGCGGCTATGACTTTTGCAAGAAACCTTGCAAACGAGCCGGCTCAGTTTGCAACACCGACAGAACTTGCTCAAACCGCACTTGATTTTGGTCTGGATACAAAAATCTACGAAGCCGAAGAATGCGAAAAAATGGGTATGGGTGCGTTCACCGCAGTCGCTCGCGGAAGTGCAAAACCGCCGAAATTCATCCACATGAAATACACCTGCGATAACCCTAAAAAAAGAATTGCAATCATAGGAAAAGGCTTGTGCTTTGATTCGGGCGGACTTGACTTAAAACCCGCATCCTCAATGCTAACCATGCGTGACGATATGTCAGGTGCGGCAGCGGTTTTGGGTGTTATGAGCATAATTAAAGAATTTTCTCCGCAAGTGGAAGTTCACGGTATTATAGCGGCTTGCGAAAATATGCCCGGATGTGACGCTTATAAACCCGGAGACATCTTGACTGCAAAGAACGGAAAAACAATCGAAGTCGATAATACGGATGCGGAAGGCAGATTAACTCTTGCAGATGCACTGTGTTATGCTTGCGAACTCGGTGTTGACGAAGTTATTGATATCGCAACTCTTACCGGTGCTTGCATGGTTGCTTTAGGTTCAAATGCGGCAGGTATTATGGGAAATGACAATGAACTTGTCAAAAACCTTATTGAAACAGGCAAAAAGAACGGCGAGAAGATGTGGGAACTTCCTATGTGGGATGAATACTTTGACAGCCTCAAATCCGATATTGCAGATATGAAGAATACGGGTTCACGCTGGGGCGGAGCATCCGCAGCAGGAAAATTCCTTGAAAAATTTGTTAAAGACGTAAAATGGGCGCACATTGATATTGCAGGCGTTGCATTCCTTGAAAAAGCACAAAAAGAGTTTATTTCAGGTGCAACAGGCGCAGGAGTCAGAACTCTTTTAAACTATATTATTGAACAATAGAAATTATTTTATAAAATTGGGGCGGGCAGAGAATCTGCCCGCCCTTTTTTATTTTGTTTCAATCAAGAGATATGCTAAAATATTAACATGCTTGATATTGATACAGGGGAACAAATTGAAGCACTTTATCGGATGGTGGAAATTTCGGGCGGAAAACGTGTAGAGAAATTTCAAACAACCGAAATTGAACGTGCACTCAAATATCAGAGGTGGTATGCAAAACGGTATCGCCGCGGACTTTATATGGAAATAATTCCGAAGAAAAAAGTCTACGACTGGAAAGAAAAAAAGGTCGAATATAATTTTGAATAATCAAAAATACATAGCGTTAATAGATTGTGACAGTTTTTTCGTTTCGTGCGAACGAAAACTGAATCCGGAACTGAAGGGACTTCCCGTAAGTGTTGTTTCCGGTGAGCGAGGATGTGTAATTGCACGCTCAAGAGAAGCAAAAGCGCTTGGTGTTCCGATGGGTATACCGCTTTTTCAGGCGGTAGAAAAGTATCCTGAATGTATTTATATTCCGGCAAACCACTACGCTTACACAAAGATTTCAAAAATGGTTATGTCAATTCTAAAAGAATACAGCCCAAATGTTCAAATATATTCAATTGATGAGGCGTTTGTTGATTTTACAGGACTCACAAAACTTTATAAAAAGAATTATTTTAATTTGGCAAAAGAAATACAAGACAAAATCGCTGATGAAGTAGATATTCCTGTAACAATAGGAGTAAGCACCTCCAAAACACTGGCAAAACTTGCTTCCGACAAAGCAAAAACCTCAAAAACCCGAATTGCTCTTGCCGGAAAACAGACAAGAATAAATCTTATAAAAAATACTGAAATTGATGAAGTTTGGGGTATCGGGCGCAAACTCAGCGCAAAACTCCGCGGACATGGAATAAAGACCGCATTCGATTTTGTAAAAAAAGATGACAAGTGGGTACAGGACCATTTTGGGAAAAACGGACTTGCTACAAAAGCCGAACTTTTGGGAACAATGACCTCTCCCGTCACGAACGAAGTCGAACTTCCGAAATCAATCAGTGATACAAAGTCTTTTTTGGAATTTTCTTCGGACTTAAATTTTTTAAAAAACGAACTTTTGATACATATTCACAGTTGCTGCAGAAGGCTTCGTAAAATCGATTGCAAAGCCGGAACAGTGGGAGTTATCCTAAAAACAAAGGATTTTTATACTTTCTATGAAAAAGAAACGCTAGAAATCGGATCGGATTTTGAATTTGAAATTTCTAAAACCGCATTTTCTCTTCTGGAAAAAATGTATTCGCCGGATATTCTATACCGCAGTGTCGGTATAGTATTGGAAGATTTTAAATCTATGAATGAGGAGCAGTTGAGCCTATTCGGAGTTGAGCCAAGCAGAAAGCAGAACGAAAATCTCGGAAAAAGTCTTGATAAATTAGAAGCAAAATTCGGCAGAAATATTGTCCGTACAGGCTTTACAGATAAAAACATTCCGTTTAAACAAGGGTTTTTGACAACCCCGCAAGACACATAATTTTAATCATCCCCTGATATAATATATCCCTATTATAACATATTAATACCCTTTAATACGTTGTGCTACAGCCTTTTTATGGGAATAGTAAGTACATAAAATTAGGAAAGGGTATTGATATGAGTTTAATTAAGAATTTCGGCAAAAGATTACAAGAAATCAGAATTGCAAACAAAATTACTCAGGCACAATTGGCAGAAAAAGCAGGACTTGAAACCGCAACTATTTCTAAGATAGAAACAGGCTACCATTATCCTAATCCTGAAAATATAGAAAAATTTGCGCAAATTTTGGGGATAGGAGTCAAAGAATTTTTTGATTTTGGAACTTCCAAAACAAAAAAAGAACTTGCAGAAAAATTGTGCCGCATTATTAATAATTCCGAATTGGGCGACCTGATATTTTACGAAAAAATGGTAAACAGCCACTTGGAATATGCAAGCCGGAACAAGAACAGAGTAGGCAAGTAGGCAGATGGATAAAACAAAATCTAGTAAAATTGCTCAAACTTTTTACATATTTTTGCTTGTGTTTGTTTTGGGTTGGAGTTTTTGCCAGTTTTTGCGCCACCAAATCGGTATTGACGCAATGGAGGCAATATGCTGGGGCGAACTTTTGGATTTCGGAACAAATAAACACCCGCCGCTTTCAGGTTGGGTAATTGCATGTGTTTTCAACTTATTCGGACAAAATGACCATGCAGTTTATTTTATAGGTTCAACCTGTGTTGCAATCGGAATGCTGTTTGTGTACAAGTTGGCTAAGTATTTTCTGACAAAAGAAAAAGCCGCTTGTGCCGCTATGATTATGACTGCGTGTTTTTACTACACTTTCCAACTGTTTGATGACAATTTTAATTGTAACACACTCTCAATCGCTCTGTGGCCGATGATTGTGTATTTTTACTATAAATCGGTGCGGGAAAATCGCATTAAAGACTGGATTTTATTTGGTTTAACAACCGGTTTGGGCGCACTCACAAAATACCAAATCGTTTTTCTCGTTTTGGCTTTGTTTATACATTTTATACTTTATGAAAGAAAATATTTCAAAAAAATCGGGCTTATATAGCCGTCTTAACAGGACTTGTAGTAATTTCGCCCCACATTCTTTGGCTCATTAAGCACGATTTCTTCTCGTTTGCATACATGACAGCACAGGCGGAAATTGATTCGGACAGTGTGCAAGTTGCTGTTTTTTCTTTAAAAAGGCTTTTCGCTCCGGTAAAATTTCTTGCAGACCAAATTTTGGCAGTAGCGCCATGTATCGGTTTGTATTTAATTTTGGCATTTAAGAATAAAAATATTAAAGCGGGAAATGAGTCGCTCAACATTTCGGATAAAGTTTTTCTTCTCACCGTGTGTATAGTTCCGGCACTCGCGCAAGGAATTATGGGACTTATAACAGGAGGGTACATCCACGGAAGTTGGGGTTCGATAATGATTGCTTTTACAGGAATCGTTCTTTTTGCATTCTTCCCGACTAAATTTAACGAAAAGAGTTTTTCTTTCTTTGTGAAAATGATTTATATTGTACTTTTCATCTGGATTACCATAATGGTAGTTTTTTCCCAACTCCAAGTAAAACACGCAATTTCGTACCCTTATGAATCCAACATAAAAGCATTCCACGAAATTTGGGATAAACAAACAAACGGCGCTGATTTGAAATACATAGGCGGACATATTGACTATATTTTTCAATTCCGTGTATACGATAAAACCCGTCCGCACGTTATATTGGAATCCTTCAGGTACAAAAACCCGTGGGAAAATCACGATGATATCTTAAAATCGGGCGCGCTGATATTTTCCAAAAAGGAAAACAAATTAGAAAAAACCGTGCGTGAAACAATAATAAACCTGCCCGAAGATTACAAAATCACACCGGAAATGTTTGAATATGAGATAAAAAATAAAGTCGGCAGAATCAAAAAGTTTAAAGTTTATTATGTAGTTATCCCGCCTCAGGGGTAAAGGGGGTAAAGGAGTAAATAGAGTGGTCATGAGGTAAATATAATAATGTGGTGATTCTGCGTCTTACCTAAACAAAAGCAATAAAAAAAGACTGACAAAAGTCAGTCTTTTTTTATTCTCCCGGAGATGGATTGTCTTTTTGTGCTTCGCTTGGCGCTGTCTTGGATTTGCTCCACGCTCGAATAGCTTCGCCTTTTATGCCTTTCGGCATAAGCAGGCTTCGTATTCTCGCTATCCGGACTTCCGTCCGTCCGCAAATCCGCTCGAACCAAACAAGGCTCCGCCTTGTGGTGGTTCTGTTTCTACTTCCCGACATAGATAAAACGAGG
>JAFXYU010000266.1 GCA_017541565.1 bacterium
AAATACGTTTCTGCGGATGTGGTTCTTTGCGGACATACTCACATTCCTTGCGGTTTCCAAACAAAATCAAAGAAAACGGTTATAAATGTCGGAAGCGTCGGAAGACCATTTACTCCGAACCCTCAGGCCTGTTATCTGATTATTGATGTTGCTCACGGCAGATGTGTTTTCGAACATCAGTTTGTAGATTATGATAAGAAAACCGCATCTGAAAAACTGAGAAGAAGATACTTTGACGGTGCGGACAAGTTGGCGGAAACAATATTAAATCCGGAAAAACGCCATTTTTAGGAGTTAATTGTTTCCTCGGAAATATACATAGCATCAAAACGGTACGCTTCCAAATATGGAGAAAAATAGTTGGGAGGAAGTCCCGCTTTTTCTTTTAAAGAATTTAAGAAAATTTCTCTGTCAGGAAGTTGTTCCCAAACAACAGGCAGATAAACCGCTCTGCGGCTTCTTTCAATAAGTATTATCCCGTATGGATATATCTTAGATAACAAATCTTTTTCATCCTTAAATTTAATTCGTTCCGGGGCGGAAAGCAAAGAGATGGAAATATCAATATTGTTCCACTCTTCCGCTGACAGTGGATTGAACCTGGGGTCTTGAAATGCCGCATTTTTTGCATTATCTATAACATCAAGAATTAACGGACGAGTAGGATAAATTGAACCTATACATCCTCTTAAAGCACCCTCCTTTTTAATCGTCACAAAAGAAGCGCCAAGTTCATGCAACGCGGAAGGCACACATTCCGGCTCATATTGTTCGCCGTTAATCTCACTCAAAATACTGCTTTTTGCGGTTTCAATTAAATATTTTGAATAATTGTTACTGATGTAATCGTTTTTGCTGCCTTCATACAAATACCAAGAACCATACCCGACTACCCTGCTTTTATCTTCAGAGATATCACCGGAATTATACATTTCTGCTCTTATCATTGAATAACCGTTTTTGGATGCAAAATCAACAAGCCCCATAATACCTGAAAGTCCGCATGCCTGCGCTTGCTCAAACGACTCTGTTTTTCCGTTTTCTATAAGACTTGCCGTATAAGTATCAATTTGTCTGCATTGCTCCTGAGTATAGTAGTGGCTTAAATCAGACGATATTATAAATGATGAAGTTTCATAATAGTCAGATATTATGTCTGATATCATTCTGTAATCGCATCGCCCTGTTAAAATCGGTACAATTCTGAGTTTTTTCCCCAATTTTTTGAGATTTTTCATAAATTCCACAGCACTCTGCTTCTGCGGGAAAAATATGTTTTGCAAGAAGGGCAATTGTACTTCTATAGCATGCTCGTTTTCAAAAAAATCATTTGTTATAATTGACGGATACTTTTCCGCAATTTCTTTAATAATCCTGTTATTAACTTCTATACTGCCAAGCGGTGTATCAAAAAATGTATATTCAGGCATAGCAATGTCAGAAAACACATAGTGATGAGACGGTGCAATTATAAATATATTTTCATTTGCATCAAGATGAGAAAAGCCTGCCATTGCAGCATGTCCCGAAAAAACATATCCTGCATGCGGAACAATTATTGCTTTGGATTTAGTGTTAATCTCATTTTTTTCCTTGTATGAATCCAATAAATCCGCTAAATTGTGAGCGTCATCGGGAT
>JAFXYU010000267.1 GCA_017541565.1 bacterium
AAAATGCTTACCTCGTTTTATTCTCCCGGAGATGGATTGTCTTGCTCACTCGCGTTGAACGGCAATTCCGTGCTTTGTTTACAGTGCTATGCACTTTCAACAAAGGCACTCCAGCCTCCGCTCGTTCGCGCTCGAACCGGACAAGGCTCCGCCTTGTGGTGGTTCTGTTTCTACTTCCCGACATAGATAAAACGAGGTAAGCGGAAAATGCTTACCTCGTTTTATTCTCCCGGAGATGGATTCGAACCACCGTTGGAAGAGCCAGAATCTTCAGTCCTGCCACTAGACGATCCGGGATTACTCTCAACAAAAATATAATAACCCAAATAAAAACAAGGCGCAAGACAAAAATTGTCTTGCGCCTCGTTCTTAACATTTATACCTTATTTCGATTTATTCCACCAATGTTTTTTCTTGGTTTTTTCTTGGTCTTTGATAACAGTTACTTCATCCTTTGCGTCATAAAAGTTTGTTGCGCCATACGCATTTGCACGAGAGATATCAGCAACTCCTTTCTCGTATGTCATTGAACCTCTCATTTTTTGTACTTCTTCCGAAGTTTCCCCGTTGCCGTTTACATCATTTGCAAACTTGTTTTTCCAAAGAGTTTGAGTATCCATTCTTCCGAAACCGAAAGTGTTATCGTAATCTTTGAATTTATAGTCAACATTGTTCATTTCACCTGTTGAGTTTTCATACAATTTTCTTGTCAAATCCTGCTGTTCAGGGTTTGCATAATTTTGTTTAACGGTGTTTGATGCCGGGTCTTTCCCCAAAAAGTGCATTCTGCCGATACCGTCTGTATAAATTGTAGATTCTGCCATTGCGGAAGCCGTAGCCACTACAAAAGCGGTCATTAAACTTAATGAAACAATTAATTTTTTATTCATGATTTGTGTCTCCTTGATTACATTATACTGGAATTATAGCATAAAGCAATATAAAAGAGTATATCATTTATAAAATCTTAAAATTTATTTTACATTAATCTCATTTGTGATGTCTTTTCCGCCATACAGAACAACGCTTTTTGCAAAAACATAATCATAATCCTCTTTCTGCGCCTTCTTTGCAATCTCGTCTTTTATGTTTTTTTCTATCGTACCGAGTTTTTCATTGTATTCACTTTCAATTGCGTTTCTTTTTGCGTTAAATTCTTTTGTATATTTTTCCTCAAGTTTTGCAATTTTGTTTGCATCTGTTTCGTTTGCAATTTCACCTCGGGCATTAACGAGAATTTTATCAAGTTCTTCCAATTTCTTTTTATGCTCAACTTTTAATTGCTTTACCTGAGAAGAATTTGAAACAATCGTCTGCAAATCCACTACCGCAATATCCTCTGCCATAACACATCCTCCCGTTAAAATTGCCGCCGCTATCAGGACATAAAAACTTTTCTTCATAATTTACCTCACTTTGTCTACTATCGATTCTTGTTTAAAGCGAAGCAAAAATATATTCCCCTGCAGGCTGATTTTTTAATTTTCTCCGTAATAATTATCAAGACGTGCTAATATACGCGCATCACGCTCCTGCATATCTTCATAAGGATTAAGAGTGTACAAAATTTCCTTAATGTATTCACCATTTTCGTTTTTATTTTTGGGATCTATCTCTTTTAGTTCATTATAATATTTTAGATAATTCATTTTTAACGACTGTGTTCGGGGTAGTTCTCTGAATTTAAAAATGTTATTGGCAATTTCTACATCATTTTTTCCTTTTCTGCCCTGAATTAATAGTATTTCATAAAAAGATACAAGTGTTTCTATCGGTAACTGATACATCGTCTCATCGTTGGACACACGATAAAGTTCATCTGCCATAGCCTGCTCCATTGCAATCAATCTTAATTTTGAGTCAGCCATGAACATGTTTTTACCAATTTCGATAAACGGAGCCACTTTCGTTTTTGTTGTTCTTTGGCACATTCTTTGTTTAATGTTTTCCGGCGAAAGACCTTTTGCTGTCAATTCATATTCTTCCTTCGTCCAAGTGATATTATACATTTCATAAGGATTTACAAATATTCTCATTTGTCGTGCAACTTCACTTGCATATATTTCGCCTATTTCTTGAGGTAAAAAGAAGCCCAATCTTTGCTTTAACTGGTTATAAACTGAAATTATTCCTCTTTCTTTTTCAATGTTTTCATATTGCTGCCAATAGGGTTTAACTTTTGATTCTAATTTTTCAGGCAGATTATCCATAAAATTTTGGAAATATTTTATCTTTACATCTTCAGGATATGCACTTTTCTCCGAAAACACCATTAATAATGACCTTCCGTAGGATGAAAAATACCTTTCGATTTCTTGCATCTCTTCGTCAGATAATCCATTCGTAAATAAAAAGTAATTATAACCAAGTTTTTGACCCTCTTCTTCCGACAAATCTCTCTTAAATTCTTCATACTGTCTTGCCATTCTCACTGTATTTATAGGATTTTTTATAGAATTAGTCTCTGCTCCTTGCTTCAGCATAGCTATCAATGTATCCATCGGGAATGTATATACATCAGCCGACATACCTTTCGAATACAGTTCATTTGCAATGGCAACGCTGAGCGCTCTTTCTATCTTAGTTATGTGGTTATGTATTTCTGTACCCTCTGCACTGTTAATGTATGGTGACATGATTTCATATATAGATTTATTTTCTTTCATCAATTGAGTACACTCTTTTATTGCCTCCGGAGGCATTATTTCCGTGTAAAAATTCGTCATATCCTTTATGTATGACTTAGGCAAAAGATTATTTGGATCATACGTTTTTTTAATAGTCACTGCGAAATCTTCTTTGTAATCAATAACTTTTTCTGTCTTTACAGCCTCTTGAATTTGAGTTTTTTCTTTAGCCGCAACCTCGGCTGCTTTTGTTCTTTCTTCTGCACGCTTTTCATGCTCCAACATTTTTATTCTGTACGCTCTGTTTCTCAATATTTCCTGTTTCACATCCTCAACCTGACCGCTTTGAAGCGCATCTTCTACTCTTGATTGTGCATCTCTTATTTTTTCACCGAAAATTTCCGCCATATCTCTATGAGTTGCCCAAAATTCAGTCATAACCCTGGACTGAAATTCGCTGAACTCTTCTGATGAATACAATAAATCAACAGGCTTGAATATCTGCTGTTCTTTCAAAAATGCGGACAATTCCTTGATAAGTTCAGGATAATGATTCCACGCATCTATCATTGCAAATCGGATTGGCTCACGCTCAAGGCGCATTTTTTGGATAAGTTCCGTTCTTTCCTCCGGCGACATTTCACGCCATCTGACAGTCAGCCTTCTGACTCTTTTTAAGTGAACGGTATCCTTATCCCTTTCGGACAGATTTGCATAAAATTTCTCAATATTTTTCTTCATCCAAAGAACAAAAACATCTTTGTCCTTTAAATTTGAAGTTCCGACCGCTATTCTTTTTTTGGTTAACTTAGCCTCTCCAACCACATTTTCGGTTTTGCTTTTTCTTTTTTGCGTCCTTACAAAACTCTTATAATCCGAAAACAAATCGTCTTCTGAATCTATACCTGCAGCATATTCAAGTTTTTCGTTATATGAAAGTGAATTCCACCAATTATCACGTCCTTCACACCTTCTTGAAAGAATTTCAAACCGCTGCTCCTCTGTAAGACTGTTCCAATACTTATACTGAGCCTCAGAAATTTTTAGACCGAATGCATCAGAATATCCTTCTCTTGTGAATCTGAGTGAATTTTGATATGCAACGTCAGGAAGATAAATTTCCAGCGCCTTCAAAGTTGATGAATGTACATATTGACCGTCAGGATTTCTTCTTTTGTATTCCGTTTTGATATCCGGATTCAAGTCATGTTACAAATCCATATTAACATCATATAAGGTCATTGCCTCAATAAAAAATTTTTTCAAAAGATAAACCGTAAAATCACTCCCGTCATTTAAAATACTGTCTTCATACAGGTCTTTAAATTCTCGGTATATACCCAAAAGTCCGTTATGCGCTTTTGTATCCTTTATGGATTTGAGGTATATAAAAAGTTCCTCATTCGGAAACAATCTTTGAACATCCTCAATATTTTTCGCTTCATTGAGTTTCTCATACGCTTTGCTCTGAAGTTCAAGAGGAGTAAATGCAAACTTATCAACCACCTGACTTAAAAAATCCTTAATCGTTGTCGGAAAGCGTTTTTCGTGAAATTCATAAAATCTCACCATGCTTTTGTCGACACGAGCCACACCGAAAGAAGGCTGAAATGTTTTATTTTTATTATATCTTGTGTGATTTATATTGTAATATCCTGTTATACTGTTTACTTGCATTAGTTTTCCCTGTCTAATGTTTTAAAAACCTCTAAAAAAATTTTTTGCTACTTAGTTTTATGTTAATATTCAATTATGAAGATTGCGCAGTTCAAAGTTGAAGAATGGATGAACAGGTACGAAAGTTCGGCAAAGTATGACCTTACAACTACTTGTATTAAACCTTTGTCAATACAGGATTTATGCGGTTTTGCTCCGCCGGAGATTTTAACAAAACCGCTTACCTACGGAGATATTACCGGTTCTGACAAATTAAAAGGCGAAATTGCCAAACTATATTCAAACACCGAACTTAAAAATATTACGATTACGCACGGTGCAATCGGAGCAAATCAACTTGTATTTCTTTCGCTACTGGAAAAAGGTGACGAAGTTGTATCAATCGTTCCTACATATCAACAACATTATTCTATTCCGGAAGCCTTTGGTGCAAACGTTAAACTACTTTTTTTGAAAGAATCAAATAACTGGCTTCCGAATATAGAGGAATTGGAAAACGCTGTTACGAGAAAGACAAAGTTGCTCTGTTTAAACAATCCAAACAACCCCACAGGCGCGGTAATACCCGACGAAATGCTCAAACAAATTGCGGAAATTGCTCAGGAAAATAATATATGGGTTCTTTCTGATGAAGTATACAGAGGTCTTAACCTTGAAGGAAATCCTTATTCGGTTTCTTTTGCGGATATTTACGAAAAGGGTATTTCTGTCGGCAGCATGTCTAAAACGTATTCTCTCCCCGGATTAAGAGTAGGATGGATTGCAGCGAGAGAAGATTTGATTGATGATATAAACAAACAAAGACAGTATAATACAATCAGCGTAAGTATTTTGGATGATTATTTTGCGTCAGTTGCTCTTAAAAACAAGGATTGGATTGCGGAAAGAAATTTTAAAATACTGAAAGAGGGATATTCCATATTAAAAGACTGGACGGAATTTGAACCATATATCAAGTGTATACTTCCTCAAGGCGGAACGACGGCTCTTTTAAGGCTTAGAAAAAATATTCCTTCTAAAAAATTCTGTTATGATTTGCAAAAAGCAACAGGAGTCGCGCTTCTTCCAGGTGAAACAATGGAAATGGAAGGACATGTCCGTTTGGGATTTTGTGCGGAAAACCTTAAAGAGGCATTGATTACGATTTCAGAATTTCTGAGTTAATTTGTTGTTGCATTGTCTTTTGTTTCCGCAAAAATAGCATCTGTTGCTTGTTTTAGAATTTCATCGGCTACTTCCGTGTTTATTTTATAATTTTCAATATTTTCATTCAAAGTTTCTTTAAAACGCTGCCTTCTCTCTTCCGTCCAGAAGCATTTGAAGAAAATATTTTTATAACTCTGTTCAATTTTTTCTATATCACGAGCCATGGCTTCAAGGTCAAACTTAGATTTATATTCCTTATACCCCGAAGAATTTAATACGTTTCGGTATGAATCCAAAGTTCTTGACATTTTATACAGCCTTTTCAACAGACGATCCTGTTTCTGATTAAATTTACCGTCCTCTTCAATATAGGTAGAAATGGGGTTGTTGGTTTTTATTTCTCTGTTTCCGTTTGTATATTTAACAACCAAATATGTATCAATCAACTTGTCGGTTTTATATATTGATGCTTCCGGAAACATTGTTTTATGCCAGACTGCCGGTATTTTTTTCCATTGCTCGCTCATCGGACCCGTTAACCAGTACAATTCCTTTTTCAAACCGCTTTCTTGCCATGTCTTTGTCATTATTTCAGATTTAATCTCATTTGTATCTTTTTCTTTACATGAAACTATTTTTTCATTCATACTTTCCGAATATTTAACTAACGACCTTAATTTCGGTTCTAAAATATTAAATGCTTTACCATATTTTCTAAAATAATTATATCCGCGTATAACATCACCATTCCCAACATCTGCCTGAACATCACTAAGTGTCAAAAATTTCAGGTAATTCTGCTTTATCATATCAATAATGACTTTTTCCGGATTACCGCTGTCAATCATTTTTTGCGAAATGGATGTCGTTTTGTAACCGTATTTATCAAAAAAATTACGATTTATTCTTTCAAATCCTTCTATATCAATATCGTTGGGATTAATTTCCGGATACAACTTTCTTACATCTTCAATAGTTTCACATTCATTCAGCCCCGAATAATATTCTTCAACGGTTTCACTTATTTTAAAATTATTTTCTTGAATATTTGTTTTAAGTTTGTTATAAAGACCTTCGGGTATTTTACCGTCACACTTTTCCAGTCTTTGCTTTAAAGATTGTTTGTATTCTTCAATATTAACAAATTCATTGGTTATTGTGTATTTTCTGGCAGCAAGATATGAACCGTAAAGTCCGGTAATAGTCGATGTTACAAGACCTGCTGTCTTTGTAAGTTCTTGTGGGGATACGCTTTTAAAACTGATACGAGAACGATAATTCCGTGATTGTACATTGTTTACGGCATTAATTTGCATGCTGGTAATTCCTTTATTAGTACCTAATTATACAACTCCCGTAAAAATTATTTTTGCTATTTATAAATGCTGATTTCACAAATCTTAATAAGATTTGTTAACTAAACTGTTATGGCAAAGAGTTTCGGTTTTGTCACCTAAGGGCGGAAGTTTTTCACCAAGGGCAAGTTCTATCAAAAAATCTGCAAACTGCGGATTTTTGGGTAAAAATGAACCGTGAAGATACGTTCCGAATACGTTTTTATATCTTGCACCTTCCGTTTTGTCCGCTCCGTTGTTTCCGTTTCCAGTAATAACCGTTCCGATTGGTTTTGTGTCACCGTTTAAGTATGTAAGTCCGCTATGGTTTTCAAATCCGACAAGAGTTTTTGGAGTCACCATATTAGTTTCAACCGTAACATTCCCAATAAATCTTTTATTTCCTGCGACCGTATAAGCGTCCAAAAGACTTATACCGGAGAGTTTTTCACCTTCTCTCGGCTGATAATAATGTCCGAAAAGTTGATATCCGCCGCAAATACCCAGAAAAACAGCACCTCTGTCACGTTCATTAATCAAAAACTCTTTATGCTTCTGCAAATCTTTTGAAACCTCTATTTGCTGCAAATCTTGTCCGCCGCCCATAAAATATAGGTCATGCTCACAAATAGAATCAACCTGATTAATCTCATCAACAATAACTTCGATTCCGCGCCACTCACATCTTTTTTTTAGTGCAATAATATTTCCGATGTCACCGTAAATATTTAAAAGTTTTGGATAAAGATGTCCGATTTTCAGAGTCTTCATAGTGAAAGTTCCTTCACAAGTTTTGCAGATTTTTGACGCTTATTAGTATGAGTTTTTATATATTCGTCAAGAAGATCAAAACAAACCTGACAAACTTTTTCTGTTGCTTTTTGGTCATACTCGCTTTCAAAATTGAAATCAAATTGGAGCATCGCCTGTAAAAAATCTCTTATTTTGTGGTGCATTTTAAGTTTCACACCGAGAGGTTCGCAGCACTCTTTGCAAACTACTCCGCCCATTTGGGTTGAAAAATACATATCTTCGTCTACAATTCTTTCTCCGCAGCACAAACAGGTATCAAGTTCTACGCAAAATCCCATAATAAGAAGCATTTTTAACTGGAACTTGATTGCGGCAATCAACATATCTTTTTTTTCTTTGGAGTCGGATATTCTGTTCAAAGCCTTGTATAAAAGTTCGTAAATTTCAGCGGAAGCAGTCTCCGAACCCTCGCCAAAATTCATAACAACTTCGGATACATAAGTGGAAAGAGTTAACTTGTCAATATCTTCCCTCGTTTTTCTAAAGTGGTTAACGGTTTGCGCCTGCAAAATTGTATCCATAGAACGCCCTTTGAGAAGTTGAAGCGTGTTGGCAACCAATAAATCCATTCTTGCTCCCAACTTACTCTTTGGCTTTTTAATCCCTTTTGCTACTCCCTTAATTAAACCGTTATCTTTGGAATACATAACAATAATCTTATCCGCGTCGTTAAGATTGTACGACTTGAGATTTATTGCTTCCGTAACATAGTTATTCATAATATGCTTTTGTTCCCTGATAAACTCCCCTGAAAATCTTTTCTAATGCGGATTCGTCATTTGAATTATGCAATGCCTCTTCCTGCGAAATATACTCTTTATCAACAAGTTGTGCAAGTGAAGTGTTCAACGAAATCATATTGTCTATTGTATTATCATTCAAGAGTTCATAGATTTCATCCGTATTATCTTTGTTTATATAATCTCGAATGGTTGGAGTTACAACCATAATCTCGCATGCCGGGAATCGTTTCTGATATTTTTCCGAAAATACCAATTTCTGTGCGATTGTTGCACGCAAGGTATCTGACAATTGTTTTCTGACAAGATATCTGTTAGACTCCTCAAACATATTAACAATTCGGTTTATGGTCTGAACCGCATCATTTGTGTGAAGTGTTGATAAAACAAGATGTCCCGTTTCCGACGCTTTTAGAGCCGCAGCCATAGTTTCCTGATCGCGGATTTCTCCTATGAATATAACATCCGGATCTTGTCTCAGAGCATATTTTATGCCATCAGAGAAACTTTCTGTGTCAACACTGACCTGACGTTGGGAAATAATGCTCTTTTTGCACCCGAAAACATATTCAATAGGATCTTCAATAGTCACAATATGTTTTGATGTGTTTGTGTTAATTTCATCTATCAAAGATGCTATTGTTGTAGATTTTCCGCATCCGGTAGGACCGGTGACGAGAATAATTCCGTTTTGCTCTTTTATTATTTCGCTCAATATGGGCGGAAGTGAAAGTTCATGAATTTGAGGAATGCTGTATGAAATATTTCTTACTACAAGACCGGGCTGACCGATTTGACGGTTGTAGTTAATTCTGAACCTTGAACAGCCTTTAATTTCGTACATAAAATCTACATCACACATTGTTAGAATTTTGTCTTTTATTGCCGTCGGTGAAATTTCAAGAATTGCTTCATCCAAATCCTCTTTTGTCAAAGGATCCATGTTTATTTTTTTTATAAAACCATTCTTTCTTATATAGGGTGAGTGCCCGACTTTAAGGTGTTCATCGGAAGCACCTGTTGCTACTGCACTTTTTAAAAACTGTATTATATCAAACTTTTCACTCATTCGGATATCTCCTCATATAAAATCGTACCATCATAGAAAACTTTTGACAACAAAATTACAAAAGTTCAAAATAAAAATCGGCTTAATGCCGATCTTGAAAAACTTTTTAAATTTACTAGCAAGAATAACTGCAACAACCGCCGGAGAAACTTCCGCCCGAAGATGCGATTGAACCGCAAGATTCACCGCTGCCTGAGAAAGCAATTGAGCCGCAGGATTCGCCTGAACCTTCGTATGATACAAATTCTCCGGACTCTCCGAATGCAATAATATCAGCATCCGTAGGACCTGAATAGAAACTGCATGTATCAAGTCCGCCATCTGCAATCCCTGTTGATATTAAAGATGTATTATTTGAAATTAAACTTGTATTATCTGAAATCAATCCGCCTTCATGTGCCGGAGTTACGGTACCGAGAAGTTTAGCGCAATTTGATGATTCTTCATTTTTACAGTAGGCTGCTAACATTTATGTATCCTTATTAACATTTCTTACATATATATAAAGTTTTAAAAAAAATCCTAATTTCAAGACTTATTTTTTTTGTTACAAATATTAACATTCGCTTAAAAAATAAGTGTAATTATGATACTTTATCCATGGGAAAGGTATGAAAAATGCAAATAGATAAAATTAATTCAACGAATTTCAACGGAGGAATTGTTGTTCCTGCCGCAATAAATACAAAAAATAAGTATCTGTATAATCAGGTTCTTGACGTGATAAAGGAAAATCATGTTTCCGCAATCATCTCAAACAGAGGTTTTGACTTCTCATCCGTAACTGACAAGATTATAGCAGAACTCAAAAATTTAGGAATAGCATTTTTGAAAAAATAACCGGAGCTTTAAAAGTCCGGTTGTTTTTTTATAATGCATCTGTGGTGAAGACTCTTATCTTTGCACCACAAGATTGTTATTGATAAATAATCTTCATACCGTTATCAAAAATTGAACCGGCACAGAAAAAACCTCCGGTAACATTATCTTTGTTACATTTTTCACTATGGTCACGCCATGGAACATAACTGGGATTGAAACTACCACTCCTCAACCAAGATCTGCTTGTTCCCATGGGTTCTAAAGAGCCGTCATTCATAAGTACAAAATTAAATACATCTTTTCCCATTCTGTTGGGGCCTTGTGATGCATTAATATCAACAAAAACATCACCAATTGTCTGATTGTGCGGAATATCC